>NZ_JBHVMH010000003.1:0-19595 GCF_042797035.1 Cellulosimicrobium sp. NPDC057862 | reverse complement strand
TTTCTTTTTTTTTTTTCTTCCTGCCCGCGGCGGGGCGGGGTCGGTCCCGGCCCCCCCCCCCCCGGCGCCCGCCCGCCCACAACCCCCCCCCCCCCCGACCGCTACGAGGCGAGGTCCGCACCCGAGGCGCGCCCGGCGTCGGGCACGTGCGGCCACGGGACGGCGCGTCCCGTCGCGAGGGTCGCGCGCGCGTCGAGGACGCGCTGGTTGGTGCTGCCGCGGAACGCGAGGGTGAGGTCGCGGCGCGCGAGCTCGAACCGGCCGTCGACGAGCACGTCGATCTCGGCGAGCAGCGCGCGCTGGTCCGCGGTGCCCTCCCGCAGCTCCTCGATCGTGTAGCCGGTCCAGCACCACACGTCCTTGCGGCTGCCGTGCTCGGCGCGCAGGCGGCGCACGAGCCGCAGGCACACGCCCGTGTTGAGGAACGGCTCCCCGCCGAGCAGGGACAGGCCCTGCACGGCGGGGTGCGCGACGTCGGCGAGGACGCGGTCCTCCAGGGCGTCGTCGTAGGGGCGGCCGTAGCGGAAGCTCCACGCGGCCTCGTTGAAGCAGCCCTCGCACGCGAACAAGCACCCGCTCACGTACAGCGAGCAGCGCACACCCTCGCCGTCGACCATGACGAACGGCTTGTAGTCCGCGACGTACCCCTGGCTGACGCGGTCCGAGCGCCAGCCAGGGCCGGGGGTGCGTGCCACGGTCACGCCGACGCTGCGCCGTCGGGCAGGTGCTTCACCCGCGCGGAGATCTCCGCGTGGCGCCCGTGCACCATGGGGCGCTGCTGCGGGTTGCCCAGGTACCCGCACGTGCGCTTCACGACGTCGCACGTGCGCGGGTCGGCGTTGCCGCACGACGGGCACGCGAAGCCCCGCGCGGTCGGGTCGAAGTCGCCCGTGAAGCCGCACGCGTAGCAGCGGTCGATCGGCGTGTTCGTGCCGAGGTAGCCCACGCGGTCGTAGGCGTAGTCCCAGACCGCCTCCAGGGCCTTCGGGTTCTGCTGGAGCACGGGGTACTCGCAGTAGTGGATGAACCCGCCCGAGGTGTACCGCGCGTACTCGGCCTCGAAGTCGAGCTTCTCGAACGGCGTCGGGTTCTTGCGGACGTCGTAGTGGAAGCTGTTCGTGTAGTAGTCCTTGTCCGTGATGTCCGGCACCGCGCCGAACCGCTCGCGGTCGAGGCGGCAGAACCGGTCGGTGAGGCTCTCGCTCGGCGTCGCGTAGACGCTGATCCGGTAGCCGAGCCGCGCCGTCCACCCGGCGGCGTGCGCGTGCAGGGACCGCAGCACGTCGAGCGTGAGCTCCTTGGCCCGCGGGTCGTGCTCCCAGGCGCCCCCGAAGAACGCCGCGGCGACCTCGTAGAGCCCGATGTACCCGAGCGAGACCGTGGCGCGGCCGTCGCGGAACAGCCGGTCGACGTCGTCGCCCGGCGCGAGGCGCTCCCCGAACGCGCCGTGCACGTAGAGGATCGGCGCGTTGCCCGGCGTCGCCTCCTTGCAGCGCTCGATGCGGAAGACGAGCGCGTCGTGCGCGGTCTCCAGGCGCTCGTCGAGCAGGCGCCAGAACGCGTCGAGGTCGCCGTCGGCCTCGAGCGCGATGCGCGGCAGGTTGAGCGTCACGACCCCGAGGTTCATGCGGCCCTCGGAGACGTCCTCGCCGTGCTCGTCCTGCCAACCCTGGAGGAACGACCGGCAGCCCATCGGCACCTTGAACGACCCCGTGAGCTCGACGATCTTGTCGTACGACAGCACGTCGGGGTACATCCGCTTCGTCGCGCACTCGACGGCGAGCTGCTTGAGGTCGTGGTTGGGGTCGCCGGGGTCGAGGTTCACCCCGCGGCGCAGCGTGAAGATGAGCTTGGGGAAGATCGCCGTCCGGCCCTCGCTCCCGAGCCCGCGGATGCGGATCTGGAGGATCGCGCGCTGGATCTCGCGCTCCAGCCAGCCCGTGCCGAGACCGAAACCGACCGACGTGAACGGCGTCTGCCCGTTCGACGTGAACAGGGTGTTGATCTCGTACTCCAGCGACTGCATCGCGTCGTAGATGTCCTTGCGCGTCTTCTCGCGCGCGTACTCCTCGTGGGCGGACTCGTCGGCGATCCAGCGGCGCGCGTCTGCGAGGTGCTTCTCCAGGTTGCGCTCGGCGTACGGGGCGAGCAGCTCGTCGATGCGGTTGACCGAGCACCCGCCGTACTGGCTGGAGGACACGTTCGCGATGATCTGGCTGATCTGCGCCGTCGCGGTCTGGATCGAGCGCGGCGGCTCCACCTGCGCGTTCCCGATCCGGAAGCCGCTCGACAGCATCGACCGGAAGTCGATGAGGCAGCAGTTCGTCATGGGCGCATACGGGTGGTAGTCGAGGTCGTGGTAGTGCAGGTCGCCCTTCTGGTGCGCGTTCGCGACGTGCGGCGGCAGCATCCGCAGCCCGATCGCCTTGCCCACGGTCCCGGCCGTGAGGTCGCGCTGGGTGTTGAAGACCTCGCTGTCCTTGTTCGCGTTCTCGTTGACGACCGTGGAGTCCTTGTCCAGCAGCCGCACGATCGAGTGGTTGAGGTCCGTCGCGCGGCTGCGCGCGAAGTCGCGCTGGACGCGGTAGTCGATGTAGGCGCGCGCCACGTCGTACTCGTGCGACTCGAGCAGCACGTGCTCGACGACGCCCTGGATCTCGTAGATCTTGACCGCCCCGACGAACCGCGCGGCGATCTCCTCGTCGACGCGGTCCACGACCTCGTCGACGCGGCTCCGGTGCGCCGCGGTGAGGTCGCCGTGCACCTCCGCGAAGGCCTTGGTCACGGCGGCGCGGATGCGGCCGTCGTCGAACGGCCGCCGTCTGCCGTCGCGCTTGAGGACCTCCAGCGTGGCGGTCGTGCTGCGCGGTGCTGCCTGGTCGAGCTCGATGGTGGTCATCGCTCGTCCCCTCTGCCCACCGAGTTCTCGTCTCCGTCCCGCAGGGGTTGCGAGACGGACCGCACCCCAACATGTGGGGTCTGGATCACGGCTGCGCCACCATATCTAGTCCGGCGACCGCGTGCGACGCGGATCCCCGGCGTGGCGGTGACCGCGGGACAGGTCGGGACGTTGGTCCCGACGGGGCGGGTCCTGCGGCCCGGCGCGACGGGGATTTCTCGCGGTCGGGGCCGCGCGACGCGGCGCTAGCGTCGGGTCGTGTCCCGACGTCCTCCCGGCTGGGTGCCGAACCAGCACGGCGCGTGGCCGATGCTGCTCCTGCCGTTCGTCGCCGGGACGGTCCGGGGGGTCCAGGACGCCGGGTTCCGGCCGGTGACCGTCGCGCTCGGCGCGCTGTGGCTCGTCGGCTACCTCGCCTACTTCGCGGCCGGGCTGTGGCTCAAGTCGCGACGCCGACCGCGATACCGCCGCCCGATGCTCACCTACGGCGCGATCACCGTGGTGCTCGCGGCGGTCGTCCTCGTGCTCGACCCGGCGCTCGCGCTGTGGGCCCCTGCGTTCCTCCCGTTCCTCGCGCTCGGCCTGTGGGCGTCGGCGCAGCGCACCGAGCGGTCCGTCGCCGCGGGGGGCGCGATGACCGTCGCGGCGTCGCTCATGACGGTCATCGCGTACGCCGCGTGCCGACAGCCGGGCACCCCCGTGCTGGTGGTCCCGGCGGAGGTGTGGCTCGTCGCCGCGCTCCTGCTCGCCTACCTCTTCGGGACCGTGCTCTACGTCAAGACGATGATCCGTGAGCGCGGCGTGCGGCCGTACGTCGTCGCGTCGGTCGGGTACCACGCCGGGGTCACCGTCGCGGCGGGCGTGGTCGCCGTCGTGCACGACCCCACGTGGTGGTGGGCGACGGCGTTCCTCGCCGCGGCGACCGTGCGCGCGGCGGTCCTGCCGGGCCGACCGTTGAGCCCGAAGGCCGTCGGGATCGGGGAGATCGTCGCGACCGTGCTGCTGCTCGCCGTCGCGCTCGTCGTGCGGTAGCCCCGGGCGTTCGCTGGTTCACTGGCCCGATGGACGACGACGCGCCCCTGACCCTCTCCGGCCTCGGCGAGCGCGTCGAGGCCGTCTCGGCGCTCTACGCACGGAAGTTCGCCGTCGATCGTGACCCGGACTGGTTCATGCTCAAGCTCGCCGAGGAGGTCGGGGAGCTCACCCAGGCGTTCCTCGTCGCGACGGGGCGCACCCGCCCGCGTGGGGCGGCGTCGCCGTCGGGAGCGGCGGCTCCTGACGCGACGGCGGTGCCCGACGACGGAGCCTCGGCCCTCGCGGACGAGGTCGCCGACGTCCTGGCGCACCTGCTCCTGCTCGCGCGCTCCCAGGGCGTCGACGTCGACGCGGCGGTGCGGCGCAAGTGGCTCGTCTGGGAGGCGGAGCTCCGCGGCTGACCGCCGAGGGATGGCCTCGCTCGCGGCGGTGTCGCCGCTAGGGTGACGCCGTGACCGACCACCGCACCGACCCGCCCGTCAGCGCCGACGAGGTCGACACGCTGCGCGGCTTCCTCGACTTCCACCGCGACACGCTGCGCTGGAAGACGTCGGGCCTCGACGCGACCGAGCTCGCCCACCGGCTCCGGCCCTCGTCGATGACGCTCGGCGGCTTGCTCAAGCACCTCGCGTTCGTCGAGTCCCAGTGGTTCTCGCAGGTGTTCCTCGACGAACCGCTCATGGCGCCCTTCGACACGGCGGACTGGGCCGAGGACCGCGACTGGGACTGGACGACGGCGGCGGGCGACTCCCCGGAGGAGCTGCGCATGCTGTTCGACCGGGCGGTCGCTGCTTCCGACGCGATCCTGGACGACGCGCTCGCCGACGGCGGACTGGACCGGCTGAGCGCCCTGCCCGACCGGCACACGGGCGAGCGGTGGAACCTGCGCTGGATCCTCGTCCACATGATCGAGGAGTACGCCCGCCACAACGGCCACGCCGACCTGCTCCGCGAGGCGATCGACGGCACCGTCGGGGAATAGCCCGCGGGCCACCGTGCCGGGTCGGCGGTTGCTCTCGGCACCGCGGGCCCGGGACGATGGCCCGTGTGACCGCTCCCGAGCAGCCTTCGTCCGTTCCCCCTCCTCGCCGCCCGCGCGTCGCGACCGTCGTGCTCGCCGCGCTCCTCCTGGTCGGCGTCGGGCTCCTGGTCGCCGCGTCCTGGGTGGCGAGCCGCCCCGCGTCGTTCGGGTGGTTCGCGTACGCCCCCGTCTCCGGCACGGCGTTCGTCCCGTCCGGCGTCTTCGGTGTCGGGCGCGCGGCGTTCCTCGCGGGCGCGGGCGCCCTGCTCGTCGGCGGCGCGGTCGGGTTCCTCGTCGGGCGTGGCACCGCACCGACGGCGCCTGGCGCCTCCGGAGCCCCCGGCCGCGGTCCTGAGGACCCCGGCACGTCGGGCCCCGCCGGCGACGCGGCGTCGGCCGGATGAGCGCGCGCGACGACCTCGTCCTGCTCGACCTCGACGGCACGCTCACCGACTCGGCCCCCGGGATCCTCGCGTCGGTGCGGCACGCGTACGGCGCACTGCGGCTCCCGGTCCCGGCCGACCCGGTGCTCCGCGGCTTCGTGGGTCCGCCGCTCGCCGAGTCGTTCGCGGCGCACGGCGTGCCGGTCGACCGCGTGGCCGACGCCGTGGTCGCCTACCGCGACGTGTACACGGCGGGGAACCTCCTCGACAACGCGGTCTACCCCGGCATCCCCGAGTGTCTGACGGCGCTCCGCGAGGCCGGGCTGCGCCTCGCCGTCGCGACGTCGAAGCCGGAGCCGATGGCACGGCGGATCGTCGCCCACTTCGGGCTCGACGCACACCTCGACCGCGGTCTCGACGACGTGTTCGGCGCGACGCTCGACGGGTCGCGCAGCACCAAGGCCGACGTCGTCGCGCACGCGCTCGCGTCGCTCGGCGCCGCCCGGCGCGTGGTCATGGTCGGCGACCGCGAGCACGACGTCCTCGGTGCCGCCGCCCACGGGGTCCCGTGCGTCGGGGTCGCGTGGGACCGTCGCGAGCTCGGCGGGCGTCCCGACGACCGCCGTCGCGCCCGCCGCGGCCAGCTCGCCCGGGCGCACGTAGCCCCAGTGCTCCACCGGGCGCAGCCCGAGGGCTGACGGGCTCCGCCTGCCCGGACGATGCGGACGGCCTTCCTGGCCGGCGCGGACGGCGGGGGCGCTCAGGCGCGCGCGAGCACGACGACGGGCGCGAGGAGCCCGGTGCGCGTCGCCGCGACGTTGTTGCTGATCCGGGTGACGAACTCCTGGCCGAACACGACGACGAGACCGTCCTGTCCCGGGCCTCCGGCCGCGGCGAGCGCCGCCCGACGGTCGTCGATGCGCAGGACGTCGAACCCGGCCGTGGTGAGCGCGTCCGTGTAGGCGTCGGGGGTCTCGACGAACGACGTGGCGGCGTCGACCGCCCACGGCATCGGGAACGGCAGGTCGCCGGGGCCCACGCGCATCTGCTCGTACAGGCCGAAGGGTCCGCCGGGGCGGACGACCCGGTGCACCTCCGCGAACAGGGCCGCCTTGTCCGGCACGTTCATGCCGACGTGGACGAGCATCGCGCGGTCGTGCGACGCGTCGTCGCAGGGCAGCCGGTCGCCGTCGCCCAGCGCGAACGTCACGAGGCCGGCGAGCCCCGCCCGCGCCGTGAGCTCACGCGCGGCGTCCACGAAGTCCGGGCTGAGGTCCACACCGGTGACGTGGCAGCCGTGCCGGGAGGCGGCGAGTCGCGCCGGTCCGCCGAGCCCGCACCCGACGTCGAGCAGCGAGACGCCCGGCGCGAGGCCGAGGAGGTCGAGGAGCGCCGACGTCGCGGCGGCGCCTCCCGCGTGCAGCTGGTCGTAGGGAGACAGCGCGTCGACCGTCACCGGTCCGTCGCCGGCTCCCGCGGCGGCGAGGAGGCGGGCCGAGAGGTCCTTCCCGGCGTAGTGCTGCCGTACCTGCTCCGTCGCGGCCATGCCGGCCTCCGTGCTCGTCGCGCGTCCACCCGCGGGCGCTCTCTTCCGACGGTACGCCCGTCGGCGCCTCCCCGCCGTGCCCGGACGCCGCGTCTGAACGACGGTGTTGACCTTGACGTAGCGTCAACTTCTAGCGTGGTCCTCGTTGCCGCACTCGGCGACTGCCGGGTCACCGAGACCGTGGGAGGAGGCGGGAGATGCACCCCGCAGGAACGACGAGCGAGCGCACGGCCGACTGGTCCATCCAGGAGGTCGCGCGCCTCGCCGGCACGACGAGCCGCACCCTGCGTCACTACGACGCGGTGGGGCTGCTGCGCCCGAGCCGCGTCGCGTCGAACGGCTACCGCCACTACGACGTGGACGCGCTCGTGCGTCTCCAGCGGATCCTGCTCCTGCGCGACCTCGGCCTCGGGCTCCCCGCGATCCAGGAGGCGCTCGACGGGGCGTCGGGCGCCGGGGGCGACGGACCGCCGTCGGGCACCGCCGAGCGCGACGCCCAGGTGCGGGCCCTGCGCGGCCACCTCGAGTGGCTGCGGGCGGAGCGGCAACGGCTGGCGCGACAGATCGCGTCGGTCGAACGGACGATCACCACGATGGAAGGAGGTGGCGAGCTCATGGCGGACGACATGTTCGACGGGTTCGACCACACGCAGTACCAGGCCGAGGTCGAGGACCGCTGGGGCAAGGACGCGTACGCGCGCGGACACTCCTGGTGGAGCGGCCTGAGCGACGAGGAGAAGACAGCCTTCAAGGACCGCGTCGAGCGGCTCAACGGCGACTGGACGGCGGCTGCGGAGGCCGGCGTCGACCCGGCGTCGGACGAGGCGCAGGCGCTCGCGCGGCGCCACGTCGACTGGCTCCAGACGGTGCCCGCGAACCCGGCGCACGAGCCCGGGCCGCTGCGGGGCTACCTGCTGGGCCTCGGCGAGATGTACGTCGAGGACCCGCGGTTCGCGCTCAACTACGGCGGCGTCGAGGGCGCGACGTTCGTCCGCGACGCCCTGCGCGTCTACGTCGAGCGCAACCTCTGAGGAGCGCCGACGCGGGGGGATCCCGACCCGGGACCATCGGCCCGGGCGGGATCACCGCGACGTCACTAGCCTGGAAGCCTGGCGGGACACGGCGCCCCGCCGCCCGCCAGGAGGCAGCCATGGCCACGACGTCGACGTCCACCGGCCCGGCCACGACCCGCAACGTCGCCCTCGTGGGGCACAGCGGGTCGGGCAAGACCACGCTCGCGGAGGCGTTCCTCCATCGTGCGGGCGCGATCCCGCGGGCCGGCTCCGTCGCCGAGGGCACGACCGTCTGCGACCACGAGCCCGAGGAGGTCGCCCGCGGCATCTCGGTGAGCCTCGGCGTCGCGCACCTCGACTGGCGCCCGCCCGGCGGCGTCACGCACCAGGTCACCCTGCTCGACACCCCGGGGTCCCCGGACTTCGCCGGTTCGGTCGACGCGGCGCTCGCGGTGGCCGACCTCGCGGTCGTGGTGGTGAGCGCCGTCGACGGGGTCCAGTCGGGCACGGAGGAGGTCTGGCGGCGCTGCGACGAGGCGGGGATACCCCGCCTCGTCGTCGTCTCCCAGGAGGACCGCGCGCGGGCGAGCTTTCGCACCGTCCTCGGCGCGCTGCGCGGCGCGCTCGACGCGCCGTTCGTGCCGCTCGAGCTCCCGCTCGGCGAGGAGCAGTCGCTGCACGGCGTGGCCGACGTCCTCACCGAGCGCGCACGGGAGTACGACGGCGACGGGCGCACCCACGAGGAGGACGTCCCCGCTGACGTGCGCGACGAGGAGCACGCGCTGCACGACGAGGTCGTCGAGGAGATCGTCACGCACGACGACGACCAGCTCGAGGCCTACCTCGCGGGCGACGAGCCCGGTGCGGCCGACCTCGAGCGCACCCTCGCCCACGAGATGCTCACGGGCGAGGCCGTGCCGGTGCTGCTCGCGTCCGCGATGACGGGCGTCGGCGTCGACCGGGTGCTCGACCTCGTGTGCGAGCTCGGGCCGTCGCCCGCCGACCGGGCGGCGGTCGTCGCGCTGCCCGACGGCGCGGGGTCGGGCGGCGCCGACGGCTCCCCGTCGGCGCGCGCGACGACGGAGGTCGCGGCGGATCCCGCGGGGGACGCGCTCGTGCACGTCTTCCGGACGGTCGTCGACCCGTTCGTGGGCCAGGTGTCGGTGTTCAAGGTGCTCTCGGGGTCCGTCGCGACGGGCGACCGCCTCGTGAGCACCGCGACCGGCGCCGAGGACCGCGTGCACGGGATCTTCCGGCTGCGCGGGCGCGAGCATGTCGCCGTCGACCGGGTGGTCGCGGGTGACGTCGCCGCCGTCGCGAAGCTCTCGGCCGCCTCGACCGGGACGTTGTTGGGGGCGCGGCGCGCGCCCGTGTCCGCGCGCGACCTCCCCGAGCGGCCCCCGGTGTACGCGGTCGCGCTGCGGCCCGTGTCCCAGTCCGACGACGACAAGCTCTCCTCCGCGCTGACCCGCCTGCGCGCCGAGGATCCGACGCTGCATGTCGACCTCACCGGCTCCCAGGCCGTGCTCGGGGGCCTCGGCGACACGCACCTCGCCGTCGCCGTCGAGCGGCTCGAGCGCTCGTTCGGCGTGCGCGTCACGACCGAGCCCGTGCAGGTCGCCTACCGCGAGACCCTCACGCGCGCCGTCGAGGTCGAGGGCAAGGTGAAGAAGCAGTCGGGCGGGCACGGGCAGTTCGCCGTCGTCCAGCTCCGTGTCTCCCCGCTCCCGCGCGGGGAGGGCTTCGAGTTCGTCAGCTCCGTCGTCGGCGGGTCGGTGCCGCGCCACTACCTCCCGGCCGTGGAGCGCGGCGCGCGCGAGGCCATGGAGGGCGGCGGGCCGCACGGCTACCCGGTCGTCGACCTGCGCGTCGAGGTCCTCGACGGCAAGGCCCACTCCGTCGACTCGTCCGACATGGCGTTCCGCACCGCGGGCGGGGTCGGGGTCCGTGAGGCGCTCGCGGCCGCGGGCACGGTCGTGCTCGAACCCGTCTCCGCGGTGTCCGTGACGGTCCCGTCCGACGCGCAGGGCGACGTCATGGGCGACCTCTCCGCGCGCCGCGGCCACATCACCGCGACCGACTCCCTGCCCGACGGCCGCGTGTGCATCGATGCACTCGTGCCCGAGGCCGAGCTCACCCGCTACGTCCTCGACCTGCGCTCGATCACCGGCGGGCGCGGGTCGTTCACCGCCACCCCCGACCGCTACGAGGTCCTTCCCGGCGGCGTCGGGGCGAGTCGCTAGGGGTGTGCACCTCGGCGAGTCGCGGTGCGACCGTCACCAGTTTGGCGCCGATAAGGTACCTTATGCCATATTTCGACCGTTTCGCCGGTCGTCGAGGCCGATGGCGACCTCGGGTGCCGCCTCCCCTGCGGGCGCCGTGCCGGCGAACTCGTCGGCGATCCAGGGCGCGCCGCGACGGGGCTAGCTCGGCTCCGCCGCACGGGCGATCTGACCGCAGGGCGCCCTTCACGCAGAACGGCTGCCCGGGCCGTCAGTGGGCGCCTGGGCTGCGCCGTCTCCACGCGACCAGGAACCAGACGGCTGCTACGAGGAGGGAGATTGGCGCGACGACGAAGAACAGGACCGCCACCACGATTCCGACCCAGACCCCGGCGCCCCACCATTCCGGGCCTGACCAGCTCGCCCACCAACCGCTGAGTGGCCACGACAGCACCGCGGCGATGGCCACGGCTAGGGCCGCCACTCCCCGGCGGAGCGCACGGCGGTGGTGCGCTGGGGTGGGGTTCCATCGCGGCATCGTGCCATGTCGAAGCCGTTGCGCGCCGAGCCCTCACCCGACCAGGCGCAGCGGCCAGGGCCGCGTCAACGTCGCCGGCCGCGCCTGCCCCTCGACGGGTTCGACCAGGAGACCGCCCGGTGTCGGGAGCGTGAGTGTCCACCGGTCCGTGATGCCGCGGGCCGTGCGGGCGACGTTGAGCTCGCACCGCCGGAGGTAGCCGTCGCCAGCATCGGTGCCGGACCGCCGGTGTGCGACGACGTCGAGGCGCACCGCGGCCTGCGCCCACGGGCCCATGCACACGAGCCCCGAGCCGCGCTCGCGCGCCCGTGCGAGCAGCCGCCGACGCTCGGACGCCGTGAGCCAGGCGTCTGGCCGGACGACGACGTACGTCATGCCGTCGAGCAGGGCCGCGACGACGCCGGCAGGATCGTCCCCGGCGCGCGGCACGAGTGCGACGCGCTCGAGGACTACGCCGGCGTCGGCGGCCGCGAGCATCCCGAGGTCGGGTGCTCCGACAACGGCGAGCCAGTCCGACGACCCCTGCGACGTCGCGAGCAGCGCGAGCAGGAGCGACGCCGACCCCGTCACGACGCTTGCGGCACCGCGCGGCAGTCGCCCGTCGTCGAGGATCGCGCCGAGCGGCCGCGGGGCGTCGTCGAGGTCGACGGCGCCCAGCGTCGACCCGTCGGCGCCGCGCAGGGCCCGCGCGAGCCACCTCGAGCGGGTCGAGAGCGGTCGCCGTCATTCGTTCAGTCTACGCCGTGATTCGAACTGGTGTTCGAATATGATCGTGTCGTGGGTACTCGTCGACGTCCGCCTCCGGGCGGCTGGCCGTCCGGTATTGAGACGGTCCCGATGCGCGACCACGCCGAAGAAGCGCCCGAGCTCGCGCGCCGCGGCGGGGCCATCGTCCGCCCGCCCGAGGGCATCCCGGTGCGCGCGTGGATCACGCAGCGCCAGAGCGGCGAGGCCCGCGTTGATGGCGAGGCTGTCGCGTGGGCAGGCCGCCAGGTCCACGTGCGCTACGTCTCCCGCGAAGGGCGGGAGGGGTGGGCGTGGCTCTGGGCCGACGCCGTCGAGCGCCGCTGAGCCCAGAGGCGCCGAGCCCTGACCATCAGGGGGATGTGGTCGGGGCGTCGTGTGCGAGAGGTTACCCGGGCGACCCACACGACGAGGCCGACCGCTGCACTCCTCTCGACTTCGAGCGCGTACACCGCGTGAGGCGGCTTGCACGGCGACCGACGACGAGCTGCCGACCTTCGCAAGATCGGGTGTCCATGCTCCTTCCGGCATGTACGAGCGTCGAGGTCGTCCTGGGCATGCAACACCCTCCCCGGCGCGGCCTGAACACGTTCTACGACCGTACGCGCGCGGCAATTTCGGCCCTGTGGACGACACATCTACGACACGAGTCCGACGGGGCCCCGCTGAGCGTCCGTGCCCGCCTCACGCCGCTGAGCCGCGGATTTCCGAGGATCCCGTGCTCAGGGCGCCTAGCACATGCAGAGGGGCGGTGTTCGACCACGACATCTAGTGCGGTGCCGCGTGTACGACTCCACAGGTAGAGTCGTTGCAGACCTCAGGGGACGGAGGCCAACCGGCGAATCACACCGGTGCAGTTTCCGCCCCGGCGGTTGCGCGTACGACGAAGGGCCGGACCAGGCTGGCACCTGGACCGACCCTGTCGTACGCGGTCCGTATACACCGGGAGCATCCCGTCGTGCCGTCACGCGGTTTTCGATCGTCAATCGACACCGTACACGCTGTAAACGTGTCGGAACGTATGGGCTGACTCCTCTGTCCACACATGGAGCGAAATGCCCGTTTCTCCTGGGGGCGGGGACCCCCGTCCTGGGGCTCCCCAGTCGAGCCTCGTCATCATCCTGCTGGTGCTCCTGATGTCAGGCGGTGTCCCCGCCGACGTCGCGACCTGCGTGAGCGACACGCTCCCGCTGCTCGTCGCGAGCACGTAGCCGAACCGGTGAGCTGGGCACCGTCTGAGGCGGTGCCCAGCAAGCCGGCTTCCCTCACCCTGGTCCCGCCGCTGGCGGCAGGGCCTCCTCGAGCGGGACTTCGGGCCGGGCGCGCACGAAGCGGAGCGGATGGCGCCAGGACTTGCCGGACCAGGCGACGTCGGCGGAGACCTCGACGACGAACGGCTCGACGAGGGTCAGATCGATCGGCGCCGACCGCGCGGTGAATACCCGAACGTCCCTGGACTGATCCGTGCCAGCCACGGGTGCTCTCCGGTGGGCCGGTGCAGCAGGGGCGCGAGTCGACGCCGTGCGCCGGGCGTGAGCGGCGTCGTGCGGCCGACGATGCGCAGATCGCCGCCGATCGGTAGGCCGGCGACGATCTCCAGGGGCTGGGACAGGGTGCCGGTCACCGCGGCGCACACGACGTCGACGGTCGAGCGGTGCTTCACCTTCAACCAGGACCGCTCTCCCCCGCGGTAGGGCTGGGCGCCGCCCTTGACGACCAGGCCGTCGACACCGACCGCTGTGTACGTCTCGAACCACTCGCGCGCCTCGTCGACGTCGTCGGTCACGGGCGACAGGGTCAGCGGCGGCCGCCACATCGCCCGAGCTCGACGAGCAGCGCCCGCCGGGCGTCGAACGCCTCAGCCCGCACGTCGCGGCCGCCGAGCTCCAGGACGTCGAACGCGACCAGGGACGCCGGGCGGGCTTGGGCGGCGGCCGCTGCCGCGCGCGGGCCGCGGCCCATGCGCTCCTGCAGGACCTCGAACGCCAGCCTGCCGTCCTGCCAAACTTCGAGCTCGCTGTCGAGGACGACGCCGGGGTCTAGCTGGGCTTCGAGCGCCGCGACGATCTCGGGGAACGTTGACGTCAGGTCCGTTCCGCGGCGGGACTAGACGCGCGCGCCGTCGTCCTGCACCGCCGCGGCCGCGCGGTGAGTTGACTGGACCCGTGAGTTCTCGCGGCGAGGTAGAAGCCGTCACATCTTGATCCGCACCCTACGCTCTTGCTGTGCACAACGAGGTACTGCCGCGCATCCTGTTCCAGTCGGTCCCCGAGCGCATCGCGGGCGACTTCGAGAATCTGCCTGGAACGCATACGTTCATCGGTGCGAAGGACAAGGTCCACCCGTCGGACCACGATCTCCTCGTGACCTTCGAACGCCGACCGCTGGTTGACAGCGACTGGCACGTGCTCGGATTTGGTCTCGGCTATGTCGACTTCGCAGGCGTCACGCTCGTGCGACGCTCGCCGGACAACCATGCCCGGGCCTTCAACGTCGCGGAGAACGCCATCGCGAAGGAGCACCGTGCGCTGATCGAACAGACGATTCTCCCGAACATCCAACAGACCCCCCGCGCGACCTGGGCTGCTGTGCACTGGTCCCAGGAGGGTTTCCAGTTCACAGACGCCGAGCACGGCGACTTGGGTGGACGGGTGGTGCCCTTGGTGCACCTCGGCCAGGAGAAGTACGTGTACGGCCACGTGGCAGAACGGCACGACGGCCGGCTGACGTGGGCCCTGCCGCCCGAGACAGGCGGACATCGCGAATGGGTGCTGCACGTCTTGGACGTGCTGCACCGCGTGGACGCGGCACGGTTCCCGGGCGAGCCTGACTGGCAGGCAGGCACGACCTGGGCAACACCAGACCTCGCGCGTGCACACGAGGCGAGGCGGGAACGAGTTGCTGAGCGCGACCGTCTGGTCGCGCAGGCCGAGCAAGACATCGCGGACGCATCGGCAAGAATCCAAGCGAGCCGCGACGACGCGGCTGCCGGCGTGTGGCGACTGCTCACAGAGGATGGTGACCAACTCGTACACGCCGTTCTGGATGCGCTGACCACGTTGGGGTTCGATGTCGAAGAGCTCGACGAAGAGCACCACAAGGTGCACGGGCGGCGGCTCGAGGACCTGCGCGTCACCGATCCTGCCGTCCCTGAGTGGGAGTCCTTGGTTGAGGTCAAGGGCTACGCGAAGGGTGCAAAGGCAAACGACGTGCATCAGGTCACTCAGGCGCCGACGACCTACTTTGCGATGGAGCGCGGCCGACCTCCACGCACCGTCTGGCACGTCGTGAACGTCCAACGTGGCACCGATCCTTCGACACGTGCGACAGCGTTGCCGTCCGATGGAGATCTTCAGGCGCTCACCGATGCGCCCGGCGCGCTGATCGACACCCGCGACCTGTTCCGCGCATGGCATAGCGTCGTTACCCACGCTGCCAGACCAGAGGACGTTCGGGCATCGCTGCGTGACGCGCTCACGCGGTGGACTTGGCCGAGCACTCACGAAAGGGCGTAGCCCTCGCTCACCAATCGCATGTGTTCAGTGAAGGTAGCCGTCCCACTTGGGTTCGTAGCGGCAGCCGCCCTCGAGCGCGCTCGGCGCGGGGATCTGCTCGACGGCGCGCGCGAGGGCGACGTCGTACGGCATCGCCCTCGCGCCGGCCATCGCTCAGCCCGGGACGTTGCGCGGGTCGTGCCCGTGGGAGTCCTTCTGCGCGATCGTCCCGTCCAGGTTCTTGATCGCGAGCTCGGCCCCCTCACGTTCGGCGGCCGCGCGCCCGGCCGCGACCGCGTCGTCCTTCGTCGCGTGGTTCGACAGCGGCTCACGCTCGCCCTGACGGCGAACGTTCCACTGGTCGTCCTGGTGATAGAGCTCGATCGTCACTGCCACGGGATACCCCACTCCGTCGGTGGTCAGACCACCGTGGAACGACCCCGCGGTTCTCGCACGTTCCCACATCCGGGCAAACCTCGACGGGTTGCAGGTGCGACTCAGCGACACGGCGCAGCGGCGCGGCGACAAACAGGCCTCGACGCCTACTCTTCCTTCGCATGAGTCCTGCCTCCGAGCCGTCACGAACAATGGCAGACCTGTATCTCCGGATCGGCGAGTGGGACCTGAACCCGGGCCTGCGTGAAGCGATCGCCGCGATTGGCCGGGCATGGGCGCCGCCGCCCTCTCAGCAGCTCTCGCCGATCGTCGATGCGCTCAACGCGATGATGGGCCACCTCCGGCGACAGCTCGTCGGACAGTTCGACGTCGCGCGCTTGCTCGCGCGCTCTCTGCCCCCCAACCTGCGCGCGCTTGGATCTGACCTCCCGCTCGTGTCAGCCATCGAAATGGGCCGGGACGAAGGAATCAGCCTGTACGGCGTGCCACGGATTGCTGTCGCTCGCCGCTTCCTGAGGGCGCCAGACGCACCGGCGCGTCGACGCATCCTGGGCGACGCGGCGACTCTCATCCTGGACGACTGTGGCAGCGCGCTCGACGCCGTAACAGCTCGCGGGCTCGAGTTCACCGTGGTGATGCTCCGCGATGCGATCGGTGCGGCGCGCACCGGGCACCTGATCGCAGCACAGGCCGCTGCGACGGCGGCGCTCGACGGAGCCACCCGACTCGTCCTCGACGACAAGACGATCCGCGAGGCGGTCACCCGTACCGGCCGGGAGAAGAACCGGGACCAGAGCGTCCTTGACGGCTTCCGCGTGAGCGAGCCTCTCGCACTCATACCGGTCTACGGCTCCCACGCGAACTACCGACACTGGGAGGACCCCGTGCCGTGGGCCTACTCCCGGCACGCGACCACCCACTCGGCCGCGGGCCGCCAGTTCAGCAAGCGCAACGCTGTACAGGCCGTCCTCGTCGCGACCGGCTTCCTCCTGTGGGTCGACGACGCTTCGGCGGGGCGCGTCGGATGAACCCCGTGTCACACCGCTGAAGCTACGGCTGCGCGGCGCCTCTTTGACGGAGGGATCGGACGAGCTCGACCGTTGCGAGGTACCACCAGAAGATCCAGTCGAGGTAGGCATCGTCGTAGTCGGGCTGCTGGTCTGCACGCTGGTGCCGGATCGCGAACTTGTTCGCAATCGTGAAGAGAGCACCCTCGTCCTTGCTCAGCAGCTTTTCCTCGAGCAGGTTGCGTTCGATCTCGAGGACACCCGCAAGCGTCACGACCGCGGACTTCTTCTCAACGCGCGTTGCCTCCCGAGAACGGAAGAGACCGATGGCGTGGCGGACGTCGTCTGAATCGGCGTCGGAGCCGGCGATCGAGCGCTCGAGGAGATCGCCTCGGGCGTCGTCAGTGGCAACGACGACGCGCCCGGCATCTTCACCGTAAGGTGCGAGGCGCACGCTGAACCCGTTCCGCTCGAGGATCGAGTTCACGCGGGCGACGTACAGGGCGCGGCCCGGCTTCACTGCGTACTGCCCGTAGTGCTCTCCGCAGTCCGAGAAGTCGTGGTAGCGCTCCACGACCCGCGGTCGTGCGACAAGATCGTGGAACACCTCGATGAGTGAGTAAAAGAGCTCCTCGCTCCATTCACCAGGCCACAGCGGCCACAGATCAGGTACGCCGAGTCGCTCCTCAAGCAGGAGCGAGGGGGGTGCGCGATGGAAATCGACGCAGTCTGGCCCCAGACCCTTGTCGAAGTAGCCGGCTTTGTCCATCTCCTTCACAAGGCGGGCGAAAGCGTCCCCGGCGAGCTGGACCCGGGGCACCCTCGGCGGCGCCGACGAGGGTAGCGAGCGCTGGTTGTAATAGGGCTTGGGCGGCTTCTGCTCGCGCACCTCACTGATCCGTTTCCGAAGCTCTCGGGCTGGCCCGAGGACGTCAGTCGCGACGAGGAACTCGTCCTCGAACTGCTCACCCTGCTCTACTAGTTCGGCCATCCGAGGACTCGCGAATGCCTCACGCAGGAGATGTTTGGCCGCCCGTGCGCTCCGGTTTGCGAGCACCACGTCCAGCTCGTCGCGGAAGATGTCAAGGGGCCAAACGAGCTCGAAGTCCGGGTCGTCAAGTGGCAGGGACATGCGGGACCTCCTCAGTCGGGCCTCGATTATCTGCTCACTAGGACGAGCGGTATGACTCGACGTGTGCCAGGTGCCGGTACAGGGTGTCTCGGGAGACGCCGAGGGCCCGGGCGACCGCTGCGCGTGACTGTCCGCCGGCCAGGGCGACGCGCGCGGCTTCGATGCGGTCCGGAGTCATGACGGTGGGGCGCCCGCCGACCCTCCCCCGGGAGCGAGCCGCGGCGAGGCCGTCGAGCGTGCGCTCCCGGGCGAGGTCGGCCTCCATCTGCGCGACGGCGGCCAGCACGTGCACCATGAGCCGCCCGGCCGCGCTCGAGGTGTCGAGCGTCTCCGTGAGCGAGCGGAGCGTGACACCGCGCTCGTCGAGGTCGCGCACCAGGCGCGCGACGTGCGCGGCGGACCGGCCAAGCCGGTCGAGCTTCGTCACGACGAGCGTGTCTCCGTCGCGCAGCTGAGCGAGGACCCGGGCAAGCTCGGGCCGGTCCTCGCGGCGCCCGGAGGCCTTCTCCACGACGACGTCGCGCACGTCGACGCCGCCGGCGCCGGTGAGCGCGTCGACCTGGGCGTTGAGGTTCTGCGCCGTAGTCGAGACCCGGGCGTACCCGTAGGTGTGTGCCATGGCGGCGACGGTAGCGAAACCCCCCGGGTCGCGTTCTGCGACACCAGGGGTTTCCGGACACTAGTTCTGCGACATGTTCTCTCGGCGTGTCGCGGCGGCGGTCGCGGTGTCCGAAAAACGGTGGCGGTCTCAACCGATCAACGCGCCACGAGGGTGGATGATGCGTGGTCGTGGAGGTCGGGATGGGTGTGGTGACGTCGCTGCCAGCGGCAGTACAGGACGTGGTGTGGAAGGCGTGGCGCGAGGGCGAGTCCCTCCGGCGGATCGCCGATCGGGCCGGCCTCCAGGAGCACCACGTGCGCCGATACCTGCTGCGCCACGGCGGAGTGCGGCCCTCGCTACCGAGACGGTCCCCACGGCACCTGAGCCCAGGTGAGCGGGAGGAAATCTCGCGCGGGATCGCCGCTGGTCTCTCTGCCCGGGCGATCGCCGAAGGGCTGGGTCGATCGGCGTCGACGGTCTCGCGCGAAATCGCCCGCAACGGCGGGCGCGCCGACTACCGTGCGACGCGAGCCGACGAGCGCGCCCGCGTCGAAGCCAGACGCCCACGGGCGCCACGCCTCGCAAGCGACCAGCGGCTCCGGGCGACGGTGCTCTCGCGGCTCGAGCTGGATTGGTCCCCACAGCAGATCGCGGCGTGGCTCCGCCGTGAACATCCCGATGAGCCTGGCATGTGGGTCTCGCACGAGACGATCTACCGCGCCGTGTACCTGCCGGCGTCGCGGAACCTGCCGGAGAGCACGTACCGGCGACTGCGGTCCGGTCGCACGATGCGACGGCCCCGGCTGGTGAAGCGTTCGCACGGGCGCGGGCACCTGCGCGACATGGTCTCGATCCACCACCGCCCCGCCACCGTGATCGACCGGATCGAGCCCGGCCACTAGGAAGGCGACCTCGTGATGGGCAAGCGCCCGAGCGCGGTCGCGACGCTCGTCGAGCGCACCACCCGATACCTGAAGATCGTGCCGCTGCCGGATGGGATCAAGGCCAAGGACGTCAGCATCGCCGTGGCCCGTGCACAGTTCAACGTGCCTCCGGGCATGTGCAAGTCCCTGACGTGGGACCGCGGTCGCGAGATGGCCGACCACGCCTTTCTCAGCGCGCTCATCGACGCACCGGTGTACTTCTGCGACCCACGCAGCCCGTGGCAGCGCGGCACCAACGAGAACACCAACCGCCTCCTGCGCCAGTACCTCCCACGCCGCACCAATCTCGCCGTGACGACCGGCGATGACCTCGACCGGATCCAGAAGCTGCTCAACCAGCGACCGCGTCGCGTGCTGGACTGGGCGTCGCCCGACGAGCTGTTCTGGACGACGTCGCGACGACTCAGACTCAAGCCCGGCCAGACCGAGACGGCGGCACCCGGGCGCGTACCCCTGCTCGCGTCGCGAGGGTGATGCTGCCACACTCGAAGGTTGATCCCACCGGAACAGCCCCGGACGCACTGGGGAGCCTGACCCGGTTTCCCGGACAGGTTCTGTTGGTTGATCATGCCGCGAGGTCGGCGGCGGTGTGAAGGGTTTCGAACTCGGTGGGGCTGCGG
>NZ_JBHVMH010000002.1:546782-649088 GCF_042797035.1 Cellulosimicrobium sp. NPDC057862 | reverse complement strand
CGGAACTCCGGCGGCTTGGCTGCAGGCATCACGGACTCCTCTCCCGAGGCGATCATCGCCTCAGATCAGGTGTCCGGGAAAGCGGGTCAGGCTCCTCCTCGAAGCGAGCGCTCGGTCTCTTGAGCGTGTAGCAGCGGCAACAGGCCGTCGGCTGGTCGCGCCGTGGACCGGCATCGTGCACAAGAAGTCGCCCTCGTTGGCGGACGACGGCGAGGAGCCATGCGCCGATGCGGGCGTCGAGCACGACGAGGCGTGGGGGTGAGACCGCTCGCTGAGCGGTCGACGGTGTCCGACCGCGGTCAGCGGCGCGGTAGGACGATCGGAGCGCCGCCGCCGGGGTGGTCGACGACCTCGACGGGGTAGTCGTACACGCCGCTCAGCAGCTCGGCGGTGAGGACGTCGCGCGGCCCGCCGTCGGCGACGACGCGCCCGCCCGCGAGGACCGTCACCTGGTCGGCGTAGGCGGCGGCGAGCGAGAGGTCGTGCACGACGACGACCACGGCACCGCCCGCGGCTGCGTGCGCCCGGGCGAGCTGGAGCACGAGCTCCTGGTGCTTGAGGTCGAGCGCGGCGGTCGGCTCGTCGAGCATGAGGAGCGACGTGCGCTGCGCGAGCACGCGGGACAGCGCGACGCGCGCCTTCTCCCCGCCGGACAGCGACGTGAAGTGCCGGTCGGCGAGGTGCTCGACGTCGGTCGCGGCCAGGGCCTCGGCGACCGCCGCGTCGTCCTCGTCCTCGAACGGCGTGCCGCGCCACGGCGAGCGGCCCATGCGCACGACGTCCACGGCCGTGAACGGGAAGCTCAGCGAGACCTGCTGGAGCATGACGGACCGGCGCAGGGCGAGCTCGGTCGGCGTCCAGGCGCGCAGGGGGCGCCCGTCGACGACGACGTCCCCGGCCTCGGGGACCAGGTCGCCCGTGAGCACGGCGAGCAGGGACGACTTCCCGGCCCCGTTCGGCCCGAGCAGCGCGCGGACCTCGCCCGCCCGGACGTCGACGGACACGTCGCGCAGGATCGGCGCCTCGCCGAGCGTGAGGGACACGCCGTGAGCGGCGGTGACCACGTCGCCGGGTGCGACCGGCCCCGGGAGGCGGGACCGTCGTCGGGCACCGGTGACCGCGGTGCGCAGCGAGCCGAGGAACGACGAGCCCTCGTGGCGCAGGTCGGTCATGCCCAGCCTCCCTGGCGCGAGCGCGTCCGGCGCAGCAGGTAGAAGAAGAACGGCCCGCCGACGAGCGACGTGATCATGCCGAGCGGTAGCTCGACGTTCGCGACGGCGCTGCGCGCGAGGAGGTCCGCGGCGAGCAGCACGACGGCCCCGCCCAGCACGGAGGCGGGGATGAGCGTGCGGTGGCTGGGGCCGCAGACCATGCGCACGAGGTGCGGCACGACGAGCCCGACGAACGCGATGATCCCCGTGAACGCGACGCCCGCGGAGACGAGCAGCGCGACGAGGACGATGACGAGCTGGCGCAGCCGCTCGACGTCGACCCCGAGGTGCTGCGCGGCGCGCTCGCCGAGCGCGAGCAGGTCCATCTTGCGGCGCACGAGCATCGCGCCCGCGACCCCGACGACGGCGATCGGCAGCACGACCGCGACGGACTGCCACGTCGCGCCGCCGAGCGACCCGAGCTGCCAGAAGACGATCTGCTCGCGCGCCGCCGGGTCGGCGACGAACGTGAAGAACGCGAGCATCCCGCCCGCGAACGCGTTGACCGCGATGCCCGTGAGGACGAGCGTCACGACCTCCGTGCGCCCGCCGGCGCGTGCGAGGGCGTAGACGACGAACGTCGTGACGAGCCCGCCGAGGAACGCCGCCCCGGCGACCCACGTGCCCGGCACGAGCGCGCCCGCGGTGACGATGACGGCGCACGCGCCCACGGCCGCGCCCGACGACACCCCGATGACGCCCGGCTCCGCCAGCGGGTTGCCGAACACGCCCTGCATGAGCGCGCCCGAGCACGCGAGCGCGGCACCGACGACGATCGCCATCACGACGCGGGGGAACCGCACGACCCACAGCGCGTTCTCGCCCTGCGGGTGCGACGGCATCGGCCCCCAGTCGAGTCCGACGTGGTGCGCGAGCGAACCCAGCACCTCCGCGGGCGACACGGGCACCTGTCCCGTCATCCCGGACACGACCGTGAGCACCGCGAGCGCGACGCCCAGCCCGACCATGAGCCAGCGCGCGGCCCGGCGGCGCTGCTGCCCGACGGCGGGGCCCACCCGGGCGGGCCGGCCGCCCGAGCGGGGGGCGCCGTCGGGCGCGGTGGTGTCCTCGGGTACCGGTGCGTCCTCGGGCGTGCCGAGGGGACGGGTGACGGGCGTGCTCACGAGGCCGGGAGCTCCGGCGCGGGCACCCCGTAGAACGCCTCGACGAGCGACGCGATCGTGGACCCGGTGCGGGGGCCGAACGTGAGGAGCCGCGAGCCGTCCATGTCGACGACGCGGCGCGCCTCGCCCGCGGGCGTCTGCGCGAGGCCCGGGATCGCCATCATGGCGTCGAGGCCGCCCATCGACTCGAGCCCGTCGGTCATGACGAGGTAGGCGTCGGGCGCGGCGCTGATGATCGCCTCGCTCGTGACCGGCGCGTACTCCTGCGTGAGGCCGATCGCCGTCCCGGCGTCCTCGCCGCCGATCTCCTGGATCAGGTCGTCGGCGCCCGAGCCGGGCCCGAACAGCATCTTGATGTTGGACCCGCGCAGGTAGAGGAACGCGACGCGCGGCGTCCCGGTGTCCTGCGGGACGGCGCCGAGCGCCGCGCAGATCTGCCGGTCCGTGCGCTCGACCAGGGCCTCGCCCTGCTCGGGCACGCCGAGCGCGGTCGCGACGGCGCGGATCCGGTCGTCGACGCCGTCGAGCGTGCGCGCCTCGTCGAAGTACACGACCGGGATGCCCGAGCTCTCGAGCTGGCCGCGCACGTCGTCGGTGAGGATGGTCGCGTCGGTGAGGATCACGGACGGGTCGAGCCCGAGGATCGCCTCGACGTCGAGCGCGTGGCCCGCGCCCGTGACGACGGGGACGTCCGCGGCCTCGGGGAAGCCCGTCGGCAGGTCGCGGCCCACGACGTCGTCGCCGAGGCCGAGGCTGTAGACGATCTCGCCGAGCGTCCCGTACAGGTCGACGGGGATGATGCGGCTCACGTCGGTGATCTCGACCTGGCGTCCGTCCACCGAGTCGACGGTGACGGGAAGCTGCGGGGCCGGCGCGTCGGCGACGGGGTGGATCGCGTCGTCGGCGAACGTCGCCGTCGTCGGTCCGGAGGGGAACGACGACGGGTCGACGTCGGACCCGCCGCCCGCGGCGCGCGACTCCTCGAGCGTCGTGCACACCGGCGCGCCCGTCGTCTCGCCGGCGGACTCCGCGGGCGTCGCCTCGACCGGCGCGGCGTCCTGGCTCGCCTCCGCCGACGGCGTCGCGGGCGGCTCGTAGGGGAGCGGCGCGCACGCGGCGACGAGCCCGAGCACGACGACCGCACCCGCGCCGACCAGCGCCGTCACCATCCGCCGCGCTCGACCGGGCGCAGTGCCCGACGGACCCGAGGGCGACGTCGAGCGGCTCGTCGGCGAGCCGAGGTGCAGCGCGGAGCGGGCAGCGTGAGGCATGGGGAGTTCTCCAGGGAGCGGTGCGGGGGAGGGCGCGACCTGGCGAGGTCGTCACTCGCCCCAGATAAGACGAGCCTAACCTGACTTCAGGGCGACCCTCGACCGCCTCGCGAGTAACGCGCCTCACGATCGTCCGGGAGCGCCCCCGGCGCTCGATCGTGCGAACAGAGCCCGCCGAGCATGCGCATCTGGCCCGTCAGCCGGGTCGGACGAGCCGCAACCGCATGGTCGGCGGCTTGAGGGGTCCTGCTTGTGGGTCAGGGGTGGGCGGCGCCCAGGTCGGCGAAGAGGTCGCTGTTGAGGCGGAACGCGTGCTTGGCCTCGGCGACGGTCTCGTCGAGCTGCTCGGGGGTGAGGACGAGACCGTCGAGGCGCTCGCGGTAGACGTCCTTGAACGGCTTGGACTTGGGGATCTCGACGAACGTGTAGAACGCGAGGCCGTCGCCCGAGAGCCCGTAGTGGCGCTCGAGCATGCGCTTGATGATCTGCCCGCCGGAGAGGTCGCCGAGGTAGCGCGTGTACGCGTGCGCGGCGTAGGCGGGCAGCGATGTGCCGACCGCGCGCAGGCGCGCGACGTAGCGCTCGGTCGCTGGGTGGACGGTGATGCGCTCGGCCCAGTCGGCGCCGACGAGGAACGTGAGGTCCTTCTCGATCTCGGGGGTGCGGGTGAGCTCGTCGAAGACGAGCGTCGAGCCCTGGGCGTCGGCGCGCATCTGCGCGCTCGCGTCCTCGAGCGCGCCGTAGATGGCCCACTGCTGCGCCGCGAGGTCGGCGTACGCCGCGACGTCGAGCTGCCCGGACATGAGCCGCTCGACGAAGCCTGAGCTCTCGGCCTGCTCGTGCTCGGGGCGCGTGCCCTCGCGCAGGCGCTGGGACAGCGGCACGGTCTCGTCGGTGCGGTCGAGGTCGTGTGTGAGAGCAGTCACGGGTGGCTCCTGCGGGTAGCGTCGGGTCGGGGCGCTCGTCCTGACGTCCTGTCATGACGATGCGTCAGGAACTGTAACCCACTCAGGTGAGGCTTGCCTATCCTCTGTCCGGGATCTGGTCCACGTCCTCCGGGTCGGGGAGCCCGGCGAGGAACCGGAAGCCCAGCAGGGCGACCAGCGTGCCCAGCCCGCCGCCGACGAGGAGCGGCGTCGCCAGGTCCGCGCGGGCCAGGAGTCCGCCGAGGAACGCCCCGAGCGGCATGACCCCCCACAGGAGCGTCCGCCAGGTGCCGTGCACGCGGCCGAGCAGTCGGCCGGGGATCATCGCCTGGCGCAGCGACATGACGAGCACGTTCCACACCGTGACCGCCCCGGAGCTCACCGCGAACAGGGCAGCGCCGGCGGCGACCGCGGCGCCCGAGGCCGGGAGGAGCGGGGCGAGCCCGAGGAGCACGAGGACGACCGTCGAGACGAGGTTCGCGACGGCCATCGTCGGGCCGGTCCCGAAGCGCTCCTTGGCGGGGTTCGCCACGGCCGCCGCGACGAGCGACCCGGCCGCGCCGACGAGCAGGAACGTCCCGTACCAGGCCTCGGGGACGCCCAGCACGTCGAGGACGTAGAGCACGATCGTCGCGGTCGCGGCGGAGAAGCAGAGCCCGACGACGATCGAGAGCAGCCACAGCGGGCGCAGGGTCGGGTGCGCCCACAGGTAGCGGAACCCGTCCCCGAGCTGGCGGAACCAGGGCGGCGTGGGCTCGGCCCCCTCGACGGCCGCGGCGCGGTGCTCGCCCGCGGCGACGGCGGGCAGGAACAGGGCGAGCGCGCCGGCGACGGCGTACGCGGCGGCGCCGGTCCCGAGCGGCACGACGACGGCGACCGCGAACAGCGCCGACGTGAGCGGCGCGGAGAGGAAGTTCTGGACCGTGATCTCGCCCGCCTCGATGCGGGAGTTCGCGCGCGGGAGGTCGGCGGGCCGCACGATCGAGGGCAGCACCGCGCGGATCGCGCCGTCGTACACGGTCTCCAGCGCGCCGTAGAGGAAGACGACGGCGTAGAGCCACCAGATCGTCAGCGTGCCGGTCGCGGCCAGGGCGACGAGCCCGAGGGCGAGGAGCGTGCGCGCGCCGTTCGCGAGCGCGAGCGCGTGCCTGCGGTCGATGCGGTCGAGCAGCACCCCGGCGGGGATCGCGAAGAACAGCCAGGGCAGGAGCGAGACGGCGGCGATGCCGGACACGAGGAAGGGGTCGTCGGTGAGCCGAGCGGCGAGCAGCGGCGAGGCGACGCGCGCGATGCCGTCGCCCAGGCTGGAGCTGAGGTTCGCCGTGAAGACGTTCCGGAACGGTGCGCCGAGCCCGGTGCGCGCCCGGGCGGGGGCGTCGGGGAGCCTGCGGCGGCGGAGGGTCGGCACCTCCCGAGGCTAGGCGACGGTTGCCGCGGGCATCACGTGCAATCCCCCGCTTCTGCTCGCGGGAGAAGCGGCGAGGGCGGCCGGATCAGCGCGTGAGCGCGGGTGTGGACGCGTCGGCCCCGACGGCGCGCAGCACGAAGGCCTCGGTCGCCTCGATCGCCTGCTCGCGCGCGGCCGGGTCGTCGGGGACGAGCCGGCCGGACAGGCACGCGTTGACGAGCTGCACGGTGGTGTCGATGTCCTGCTCCGGGAACTCACCGACCTCGATGCCCGACGCCACGATGCGGCGCAGGATCGTCTCGACGAGCTCGGCGTGCTCGCGCAGCCGTTGGCGCGTGGTGCGCGACAGCACCGTCCGCAGGTCGGGGCCGGGGGCCAGGTGGAAGATGCGCTTGAGCTGGGCCTGCTGGCGGATGTAGGTGCGGAGCTGCTCGACGGGGTCGTCCACGTCCTCCAGCGCCCGCTCGAGCGTCCCGACGTACTGCTCCGTCTCGTGGGTGATGAACCCGAGGAGCAGGGCCTCCTTGTCGGGGAAGTGGTTGTACACCGCGGTGCGGCCGACCCCCGCGGCGGCGGCGATGTCGGCGAGCGAGATGGCGTCGAAGCCGCGGTCCATCATGAGGGTCGAGAGCGCCGCGAAGAGCTTCTGCCGGGTCTGGGCGCGGTGCTCGTGGAGGGACCCTCCGATGATCTTGGGCATGCTGACATCATAGGGAGGACGTGTCAGAACGCTAATCGGCTCCTCCGGGCCGCGGCCGCGCCGCCGCGGAGGCGCCAACCCGTCGCCGGCGGGGCCTCCCGGGCGCGCTCCGCCGTCTGGCACACTGCCGCCATGGACACCACCGCGTCGCCCGACGGCGTCCCCGCCACCGCCCCGGACCCGGACTTCCCGCCCGTCCCCGCGGACACCAAGGACTGGACGTGGGTCATGGAGCGACCGTGCCCGGAGTGCGGGTTCGTGGCGGCCGAGGTCACGCCCGACCGTGTGGGGGCCGCGGTGCGCGACGCCGTCCCGCGGTACGTCGCCGCGCTCGGTCGCGAGGACGTGCGCGTCCGCCCCGACGCCGCGACGTGGTCCGTGCTCGAGTACGCCGCGCACGTCCGCGACGTCTTCTCCGTGTTCGACGTGCGCGTGCAGTCGATGGTCGAGGGCGACGACCCGCGGTTCGCGAACTGGGACCAGGACGCGACGGCGGTCGAGGAGGACTACGCGCACCAGGACCCGGCGGTCGTGGCGCGCGAGCTCGAGATCGCGGGCGACCGGGTCGCGGGCCGCTTCGACGCGCTCGTCCCGGACCAGTGGGAACGCCCCGGGCGGCGCTCGAACGGCTCCGTGTTCACCGTGCGCACGCTTGGCCAGTACTTCGTGCACGACGTCGTCCACCACCTGCACGACGTCGGCGCGTGAACCGGACGCGCGGCACCCGGCCGCGCCACGTCAGGAGACGCACGGTCGTGACACGGGCGTAACATCCCGGCATTCCGGACGCCCTACGGTCCGGTCATGGACGCCACCGTCGCCGGCCTCGTGCCGGACGCGCAAGCGGGAGCGCACCTTCTCGCGGTGCCTCGCTCCCGCGGTGCGGCTCGAACGCCCGTGGACACCCTCGCGCGCGCCTGGTTCGCCGACGCGGCGTGGACCACGGCGCCGGGCGGCGGGGGAGCGACCCGCCCCATGGTGGGCGCGCGGTTCCGGGGCGTCGTGCCCGACGGCGTGGTCACGCCGGGCGAGCTCCGGCTCGCCGAGGGCGTGCGCGTCGTCGGACCCTTCCCGCTCACGCCGCCGCAGACGCAGGCGCTCGACCTCGCGGGCGGCAGCGCCGAGGCGTTCGCGCTGCACGTCGACGACCCGGCGCCGCGCGGTGCGCCGGCGCCCCTCGCCGACGACCGCGACGGTCTCGCGCGGGCCTTCGCCGCGGGGCTGCCCCAGGGCCTCGAGCTCCAGGTGCTGGGCTGGGCGGTCGCGGCGGCGCGGCGCGTCGGGGGTGCCGTCGTCGCGGACGGGCGGACGGTGCTCACGCCCGACCCCGCCTCAGGGGTCGACCTCACGCTCTACAGCGCCCAGGTCCTCGGGCCCGACGACGCGCTCGGCGTCCTGCGCACGACGGTCCCGAGCGCGCGCGTCGTCGCGGTCCACCCCCGCCCGGACGGCCTCGCGGAGTACGTGCTGTCGGGAGACACCCCGTACGACGGCGCGGTCCGGCTGGCGGCGCAGCGCGTGCCGCAGGTGCCGCTCGCTCTCGCTGCGCTCGACTGGCGCGAGCACGGCCCGCACGCCTACCGCGTCACCTGGGTCCCGCAGGACCCGTACGAGCTCGAGGTCGAGCGTCCGTCGGGGCTGCACGTCATCGCGCGCTCGCGGGCCCGGGTGCTCGTCGCACGGCTCGCGGCGATGCTCCAGGGGCGCCTTGCGGGGACGCTCGTGGACGACGGCGGCTTCGTGGTGCGGGACCTCGACCTCGACGAGCGGCTCACCCCGGCGGCGACGCCGACGACGCAGTTCTGGGTCTGACCGACGGCGTGCGCACGAGGCGCGCGCCGCGGCCGAACCGGGCGTGTCGGCCGGGCGAACTGTCCACAGATTTCATCCACAGGGTTGTGGGTTGCGTGGGAACGGCGCGGGGCCGCCTGTGGACGAACCTGTGGCCTTCTCGACCGGCCAAATGACATCGGTGGGAACTCTTGCAGGGCCCCCGGGTGAGGACTACAAACGTGCCTAACGGCCCGGACGGGCGCAGACGGACGACGGTGTTCCGGCAGGCAGTACGCAGGGGTCTCCCGGCCCCGCCTGGAGCGCACGACGGCCCGGCGCGAACGCCAGGGCACGGCTGACCGGAGAACGGTGGACGACCCGCGACCCCCTGCTGCGGGGCTGCGCGCGACGGCGCAGGTTCCGACCGGACCCGGAAGGCCGACCGCGATCGGCGTCAGCGCGCCTGCCCGGGGCATCCGGGTCGAGCGCGGGGGCGCCGGGCCGCCACGTCGCGAGCGGCGCCCCGACGGGCCACCGGCCCGACCGCCCCGGGGTCGCGCGGACACGGCGAGGCCCCTCGGAATCCTGCTCCGAGGGGCCTCGTTGCCATTCTCCCGCGGGCGTCCCGCGTCGCGAAGACCCGTCCGCCGGTGGTGGGCCAGGTCGGTCCGCCGCGCCTACGCTCGTGCCATGAGCAACCTCGAGACCCGGCCCGAGGAGCGCGTCTGCTCCGCGGGCACCCCGCACGGCGAGGGCGCCGGCGCGGCGCCGACGGTGGAGATCCTCGAGCATCGCGACGTCCCGCTCGGGGGCACGCGCGCCATGCGCGTGCGGCGCACGATCCCGCAGCGCGCGCGCTCGCTCGTGGGCGCGTGGTGCTTCCTCGACCACTACGGTCCGGACCCGCTGCCGGCGATCGGCGACGGCACCGACGGCATGCAGGTCCCGCCCCACCCGCACACCGGCCTCCAGACCGTCACGTGGCTGTTCGCCGGCGAGATCCTGCACCGGGACGCCGTGGGGTCGCTCCAGACGGTGCGCCCCGGCGAGCTCAACCTCATGACCGCGGGCCGTGGCATCTCCCACTCCGAGGAGTCGCCGCGCGGCGTCCGTCCGCCGGTCCTGCACGGGGTCCAGCTCTGGGTCGCGCTCCCGGGAGACCGGCTGACCGACCCGCCTGCGTTCGAGCACCACGCCGACCTGCCGGTGGTCGAGGTCGCCGGCGCCCGGGTCCAGGTCTTCGTCGGGAGCCTGCGCGTCGCCGGCGCGGAGCTGCGCTCGCCCGCGACGACGTACTCGCCGCTCGTCGGGGCGCAGGTCGACCTGGAGCCCGGCGCGCGCGTGACGCTGGACGTCGACCCGTCGTACGAGCACGGCCTGCTCGTGGACGACGGGACGGTGCGGCTGGAGGGGGAGGACGTCCCGCCGTCGTCGCTCGGGTACGTGGCGCCGGGGCGCGCGACGCTCACGGTCGAGGCCGGGCCGGACGCGCCGGCGCGGGTCGTGCTCGTGGGCGGCGAGCCGTTCGGCGAGGACATCGTCATGTGGTGGAACTTCGTCGGCCGGTCGCACGACGACGTCGCGCGCGCCCGCGCGGACTGGCAGGCACAGCTCGTGGTCACCGGCGGCGAGGGGCCGAACCACGGCGGGACCCGGTACGCCGACGGCGCGCGGGACGGGCGCTACGGCGAGGTCGTCGGGTACGACGGCGGCCCGCTGCCCGCGCCCGCGCTGCCCGACGTCCGCCTGCGGCCCCGCACCCGCCCGGCGGGGCGCCAGTAGACTGCCGCGCATGGCCAAGAACTCCACGCCCGACTTCGTGCTGCGCCCGTTCGAGGGGCTCCCCGGCGAGACCGACTGGGTCGCGATGCGCGAGGTCGTGCCCTCGGCCACCGCGACCGCCCGCACGACCGCGGAGCACGGCGCACGCGACGTCACCGTCGTGACCGTCCTGCCCGCCGGCTGGGCCGCGCTGCACCGCCAGGACGGCGCGATCCTCCTCGCCGTCCAGACGCTCGCCGGCTCGGGCGACACGAGCCGCGACCTCGCCGCCGCGCTGCTCGAGGCGATCGACGCCGAGCCGGGCACGTCCATCGAGATGAGCGCGCTGCCCGACGCCGGCCCGCGCCTGCAGGACGTCCTCGACCTCTCGGTCCCGTTCGACGTCACGGTCCACGAGGACTTCGCGTTCTGGCTCGACCCGGCCGAGGAGATCACGCCGGACCTGCGCGCGTCGCTCGACCAGGCGGCCGAGTCGATGGTGCCCACGGTCAAGCTCGACGCCGTCCCCTCGGCGTACTGGTGCCGCATGTCGCGCGAGTTCCTGCGCTGGGCTCGCCCCGAGCCCGAGGACGCGCTCATCGACGCGATCTCGCGCCTGCACGCGCGGCGCGAGTCGGGTCTCGCGGGCGGCAAGTTCGTCGGTGCGTTCCGGTCGAGCGGGCTGCTCGTCCCGGTGTGGGAGCTGGCGCGCGGGACGGAGGCGGACGAGCTCGAGGGCCCGGTCGCGGAGCTCGACGCGCTCCTCACCGAGGCGCTCGCGGTCACGGAGCCGCTCGACGCGAACGAGCGCCGGGCGCGCGCGGGGATCGTGTCGCGTCAGGTGACCCTGCGCTGACGGTCCCGCTGCCGGCCGGCGGCCCGCCGACGCCCCTGTCGGCGGGCAGCCGCGTCGAGTAGGATCCGGGGGACCTGGGAACGCAGCCCGGTCGTCCTGCGAAGATCCCGAGCGGATCTGCTGGTGGAACGACGACACTTCTGCGGCCAACTCTTTGCACTACTAGGCTGGACGGCGTGAACGCGGACCATCGGTCGACTGAGTCGGGGAACAACACGGGCACGGGCACTGCCCCTGCGGGCGCGGCGAGCACGCCGCCGCCGACGTACCTCTCGGCGTCCGGCACGCGAGCACGCACCCCGCGCCCGGTGGTCGGGGACGGTCGGACCGGTCGCGCGGTGCGCCAGCGCGTCGCCGTGATCATCCCGGCGAAGGACGAGTCGCGGCGCATCGCCGCGACGGTCCGCGCCGCCAAGGCGATCCCCCACGTCGACCTCGTGCTCGTCGTGGACGACGGGAGCGAGGACGACACCCAGCACGTCGCGCGCGAGGCGGGGGCCGTCGTCGTGCGCCACTCGCACAACCGCGGCAAGGCCGCGGCCATGGAGACCGGCGCGGCCGTCGTCGCCATGCGCGACGCGGCCGACCGCCCGCCGCGCCTCGTGCTCTTCATCGACGGCGACCTGGGCGAGACGGCCGTGAACACCGCGCCGCTCGTCGCGCCGGTGCTCGACGGGTTCGCCGACGTCTCGATCGCGCTGCTCCCGCCGCAGCCTGGCGCGGGCGGCCGCGGGATCGTCGTCGGGGCGGCGCGACGCGCGATCCAGTCCCTCACCGGGTGGACCCCGACCCAGCCGCTCTCGGGGATGCGCTGCCTCACGCGCGAGGCGTTCGAGGCGGCGACCCCGCTCGCGCGCGGATGGGGCGTGGAGACCGGCATGACGATCGACCTGCTCCGCAAGGGCTACGTCGCCGTCGAGGTGCCGTGCGACCTGCGCCACCGCGCGTCGTCCAACGACCTCAAGGGCCAGCTCCACCGCGCCGCGCAGTACCGCGACGTGCTCCTGGCCGTGAACGCGCGCAAGATGCGCTCCGCCGTCGACCGGGTGCGCGCCGACCACTAGCACCCTCGACGCGGAGCGTCCCGCGTCCGAGCGCTGGCGCACGTCGACGTACGACTGGAACACCTACGATGACCCGGCGATCCGGAGCGTCGCGATGGCGGATCTCGCGGCGGGCGGCGCGGAGCTCGTCCTCGCGTAGACCCGCCAGGCTCAGGGCGCCGCGCTCTCCACCCGCGAGGCGGCACCCGCCGACGCCGTCCCCTCCGCGTCCGGCGCGGCGCTCGGGGCGCCCTCCCCGGCGCCGGGCTCCTCGTCGGTCCCGGTGCCGTCGTCGACGGAGTGCAGCGCCGCGACGGTGAGCAGCGGGACCGCCGGGATGAGCGCGATGAGCGCGATGCGCACGCCGAAGTCGTTGACGAGCGACCCGGCGACGCACACGATCCACAGGGCGAGCACCGTCGGGCGCAGGAGCGGCCACGCGGCCTCGGTCCGGGCGAACCACCCCGGCGTGAACCGCCGGGGCCAGAACAGCACCAGCGCCGCCGCGACGAGCACGAGGATCGTCAGCCAGACGGGCACGCCCCCCAGCACGGAGCGGGCCGCGTACCCGGCCTTGCGGAGCAGGGTCTCCCAGGCGGAGCCGTCGACGACCTGGCCGACGAAACGGCCCAGGTGCGAGCGCTCGTCGGCCGGGCGCAGCCAGTCGAGCACGCCGACGGCGGCCACGAGCCCCACACCGGCCGCGGCGACGAGCAGGAAGCGTCGCCACGTGACCCGGGCCCCGGACGCCGCGAGGCCCAGCACGGCGAACGCCGGCACGACGACGAGCCCGCCGCCGAGGTCGGCCCCGAGGGTCGGCCACACGTCCACGACCATCGTCACGAGGCCGATCACGCCCACGACCGTCGCGGCGACGTAGCGGTGCCCGCGGGCGACGAGCCACTGGGCGAGCGCCGCGGCCAGGACGAGCGCCGCGACCGCGTAGACGGAGAACGTCGGGTTGCCGAACCCGTAGAACCGCGCACCGAACGTCGGGGCGGAGCCGAGCGGGCTGGCGCGGTTCAGCGGCGTCCCGACGAGCGCGTCGAGCGTGAGCACCGCGAAGGTGATCCCGGCGACGATCCCGGGCCCGAGCCACACCGGCCGCCGGGGGGCGAGCGCGCCGAGCGCGGCGACGGCTGCTGTCGCGAGCACGGTCGAGACGACGATCGCGAGGGTCTGGTTCCCGAACCTCCACCATCCGGTGAGCGACACGAGGAAGGCCGCGGTCGGCACCGCGGCCACGACGAGCGCGGCCCCGCGCGCCCAGTGCGAGGCCCGGGCCCAGCGGGCACGCGCCCGGTCGCCGGTCGCGCGCGCGGCCCGCGGCGCGAGCAGGAGGCACAGCCCGGCGATCGCGAGGCCCGCGTAGAGCGGCACGTCGACGAACGCGGTGTAGACCGCGCGCCGCACGTGGTCGCGCGTCGTGAGGTCGGCGAGCGCGTCCGCGGTCGACGTCGCGTCCGGGGGCCGCGGCGAGCCCCAGGCCAGGGGCGTGTCCTGGATACGGGCCGGCGTCGCCGCTCCTGCCGCGTCGAGCACGGTCGCGGGGACGTCGAGGACGCGCGCGACTCCGTCGGTCCGCGTGGCCGCGCTGGTCAGGTACCGCGCCTGCTCGGGCCCGTCGAACGAAGGGCGTACGAGCGTCGCGCCGAGGGCCGGACGGGTCCCGGGCGTGCCCGCGACGTCGACGACGAGCACCGTCGTCCCGGTCGGGCTGGCGTCGAGCACCGCGCCGACGGTGGCGTCCACGGCGGCGAGCCGGTCGACGCGCAGCGAGGCGCGCAGCGCGACGCGCTCCTCGGCCGGGAGGTCGGGGTCGACCGTGGGGGCGGTCGCGTCGCCGGCGTCGACGACGGTCACGGGGCACGCGAAGGCGTCGCTCCCGGGAGCGGTCGCGCTCGCGAGGTCCCGGTAGCGCGCGACGTCGCCCTGAGAGTCCGCGAGGGCGAGCGCCGCGCCGTGACCGACGGCGGTCGCGCACACGGCTCCCGTCGCGGTGCCCGTGTCGTCACCGGCGAGCGCGTCGCCCAGCACGCCGAGCCGCGCCTGGTAGCCGGAGCCCTGCTGGAGCGCGACGAGGTCGTCCCAGCCGTCGACGTGCGCGCCGCCGGCGCCGTCCGGGTCTGTGCCTGTGGAGGTGGAGGAGGTGGCGACAGGTTGCGCCGTCGGGCACTCCCACGTGCCGTCGGGCGCGCGCTCGGTCGCGACCTCGGCGAGCTGGCCCGCCGAGAGCGCGAGCCAGCCCCCGACGGTGCAGCGGCTCGCCGCGCCCGTCGGCTGGGCGACGCCCCCGGCACCGGCGCCGTCGGTGAGCAGGGCGTGCAGGGTCGGTGTGGTGGACGCCGTCACGTCGCTCCACGTCACGCCCGTGGTCCCGACGACGACGAGCGGGCGGTCGGTGGCGATGGCGTCCGCACGGGTCACGGCCGCCTCGCCGCCTGCGGGCGCCGCGCTGGACGTGGGACGCAGGCCTCCCGAGGCGAGCACCGTCGAGACGAGGAGGACGACGAGCAGGAGCCCGCCCCCGACGGTGAGGAGCATCGTGGGCATGTGCCGGATCCCCGGCACGGGGAGCGCGGCCGCCGCGCGCTGGGGCGCGGACCGCGCGAGGAAGCCGGGCACGACCATCGCGGTCGCGACGACTACGACCATGACGCCGATGATGACGCCCGAGTCGTTGAGCACCGAGCCGACCCCCGCCACGACCACGAGCGCGATCACGAGCTCGCGCAGCAGCGGCCACCGCTCGTAGGCGCGCACGACCTCGGGGAGCCGGAAGCGCGCGGGGCGCAGCGCCGCGAGCGCGACGAGGACGACGAGCACCGCCGCGGCGGCGCCGGCAGGCTGCGCGACGGTGCGCCACGCGCCCACGGCCTTGCGGCCGATCACCTCGAGCGCCGCTCCGTCGACGACGGTCTGCACGAAGCCGCCGAGGTGCGAGCTGCCGCCCGGCAGCAGCCAGTCGACGACCGCGACGACCGCGACCACGAGCACGGTGAGGCCCGCGACGACCAGCGCGCGCAGCCACGTGATCCGTACCCGGCCGACGAGCAGCGCGAGCACGGCGAACGCGGGGACGAGCGCGAGGATCCCGCCGAAGTCGGCGCCGAACGCGGGCCAGCCGTCGATGACGACCGTCACCGCCCCGACCGCGACGACGAGCCAGGCCGCGAGCCGGCGTCGGCCCCGGGCGAGCGCCGCGGACGCGAGGCCGCCGGCGAGCACGAGGCCGGCGACCGCGTACACGGCGAACGTCACGTTGTTGAAGCCGTAGAAGCGCGTGAAGCCCGCGACGGCGGACGTGCCGAGCAGGGACGCCTGCTGGAGGGTCGTGCCCGTCGCCCCGTCGACCGTGAGGACGAGCCACGTGACTCCCGCGAGCGCGGTCGGCAGCGCCCACGGGCGGCGGGGGAGGAGCCGCGAGACGAGCCAGGCCACGAGCGCCACGGCGACGGCGCTCACCGCGAGCGCGAGGGTGAGCGCCGGGGCGGGGGCGCTCCACACCCACCAGCGCGACAGGCTCGCGAGCGAGGCCGCGACGGGCGCCGCCGCCGCGACCATGAGCACGGCGGACAGGACGCGCAGCCCGGCGGGGCGGGGGCGCGGCGGCAGCCCGCGTCGCGCGGCCGCGCGCCGCACCCACAGCGCTCCGCCGAGCGCGACGACGAGCGTCGCGACGAGCAGCCCGACGAGCACGGGGTAGAGCGTGGGGATGGTGCTCGTGAGGACGTTGAGGTACTGCCGGTTCTCGACCGTGCGCGCGACGTCCATGCGCCGGACCTCGCCCAGCGACAGGGGAGCGCCGTCGAGACCCTCGGTGCTCCCGCCCGCCTCGTCGACGACGGTCGCCGTGAGGTCGACGAGCTGGACGATGCCGTCCTTCTGCGTGCTCGGGGAGTGCAGCCAGCGGCTCGTGGGCTCGCCCTTGCGCCAGTCGACGACGACCGGGAGCCCCGGCTCGCCGACCGGCCCCGAGGGCACTCCCGCGACGAGCACGCGCGTGCCGCGGTCGACCTCGTCCATGACGCGCGCGAGCGCCTCGTCGAGCGCGTCGAGGCTCTGCCCCCGCCCGGGGGAGGAGTCGACGATCTCGCCCTGGTCGACCACCGTGACGTCGCACGCGTCGAGCCCACCCTCGGGCAGCCCCGCGAGCGCGGACGTGTACCGCTCGACCTGGCCGCTCGCGTCGGAGAGCATGACGGCCGCGCCCGGCCCGACCGCCGTCGTGCAGACGCCGGTCTCGGCGAGCCGCGTCGCGAGGGTGCCGGGCGCGTGGTGCGCGGTCGGGGCGGCGGCCTCCTCCTCGGACGGCGCGGTGAGCGCCGCCCATCCGGGGACGTCCGCCGGCTGCGCCTCGGGCGCGGTCCCCGCCGTCGGCGTGGTGGGGACGGGCAGCGGCGGGCAGCCCGTGGTGGGCGGCTCGGTGCTGACGGGCGGCGCTTCGGCCGGGTCCTCGGCCGTCGGGTCGGAGGACGTGACCATCTGCCCGGCGGACAGGGTGAGCCACGCGTCGGTCGCGCAGGACGTCCGCCCCACGCCGAGCGACGCGACCGACCCCGTGCGGATCATCGACCACAGCGTGGGGGTCGCGGTGGGCGACACGTCGCTCCAGTACAGGCCCGCCACCGCGACGAGCACCACGGGCCGGGGGTCGTGCGTCGGCGCGGTGCCGACGCCGGTGCCGACGCCGGTGCCGGCCGAGGTGCCGGTTGCCGTCGTGCCTGACGGCAATGCGGCCGCGGGAGGCGCGACGACGGCCCCGAGGGCGGTGAGCAGGGTGAGCGCGACGGCAGTCGCGAGCGCCGTCGCCCGGGTGCCCCCGCGCCGCCATCGCCGGGTGGGGAGCGTGCGGGCAGGGGAGAGCGCGGCGGCCGGGAACGTCACCGGACCAGCCTACGGGGGCGCCCCGCACGCGCCCTGGCCGTCCGGACGGCGTCGTCGCAGGTCCGCGCGGGACGCTCACGCGCCCTCCACGCCCGCTGCGCGGGTATCCGCTGGACGGTCAAACTTGTATCCGTGTACAAATTGGTTCCATGTACAAATTATGGAGCCGGCCGTGCGCCCGTTGAGCCGTGCGGAAGCCCGGTCCGCGATCGTGAACACGGAGCCGTCGGAGGGGAGGATCCGGCTGCCCGCGGACTTCGACGCCCTGCGCTGGGACGATCTCGACTACCTCGGGTGGCGGGACCCTCGGGCGCCTCAGCGCGCCTTCCTCGTGGCCGAGGGCGTCGACGGCCGCGTGCTGGGCGCGGTCCTCCGCCAGAGCCCGAGCCACGCGGAGACTGCAGGGCGCGCGGTCATGTGTGCCCTCTGCCGCTTCACGAGGCGCTTCAACGAGGTGGCGCTCTTCGCCGCACCCAGGCCGTCGTCCGACAAGAGGCGACGGCTGAGCACCGTGGGCATCCTCGTCTGCACCGATCTGGACTGCGGCCGGAACGTGCTGGCCACCCCCGTCCGCGGCCCGCTCGACCCACCCGCGGAGGAGGTGGTCCGGGCTCGCCGTGCAGGGCTCCGGACGCGTACGCTCGCGTTCCTGCACGGCCTGACCGACGGCACCGGCACGGCGCGGACGAGGAGATGACGATGGCCTACCTGCCGCGCGCGGAGCGTCGGGACACGATCGTCGTCGCAGCGGCGGCCGTCGTGCGCCGTGCCGGCCTCGGTGCCGTCACCGCGCGCGTCGTGGCCGACGAGCTCGGAGGCTCCCCCGGCCAGATCCACCATCACTTCGCGTCGACGGACGAGCTCGTCGCGCAGGCGTGGCGGCGCTACGCCGGCGAGGAGATCGCCGCCTTCCAGGGTGCGGTCCGCGGTCTGGAGCCGCGCGCGGGGCTCGAGCTCTTCTTCGAGGACCTCGTCGGTCCGACCGGCGACGGCCGGGCTCTGACGCTCTGGGCAGAGGCCGGCGCGCACGCGCAGCTGCGTCCCGAGGTCGCTCAGGCCTACGTGGAGACGCTCGACCACCTGGTCGCCGTCCTCGCGGACGTCCTCGGCGGCCGCGGCCACCGCGACGCCGCGGCCAGGCTGCTCATGGTCGGCGTCGGGCTGGCCGGGCTGACCCGGGTGGGCGGGACCGGGGCGATCCCTCCGCACGCGGTCATGCGATCGGCGATCGACGCCGAGACGACGTCGCGCTGACGGCGTGCGCGCCCGGCTCAGGCGGTACGCACCACCAGGGCGCCGGGGTCGACGCGCGCCTCGATCTCGACCGCGAGGCCCAGCACGTCGCCGTCGACCTGGGCCTGCTCGCCGTCCTCGACCCGTACGCGGACGCGCCGGGCGCGCGCGTGGTCGATGCGACCGATCTTGGCGGGCAGGTCGTTGCGCACGCCGAGGCCCTGCATGACGACCTCCCCGAAGAGCTGCGCCCAGCCCACGACCCCGCCGCGCGTGTCGATCGCCGCGATGTCCAGGATCCCGTCGTCGATCACCGCGTCGGGCAGGAGCGTGAGGCCCCCCGGGAGGCGGCCGCAGTTGCCGATGAGGAGCGAGCGCAGCCGCGCGTCGACGGGCGGCGTGTCGTCGAGCTGGATGCGCGCGCGCATGCGGCGTCCGTGCAGGTGCCGGATGCCCGCGACGAAGTAGGCGACCCAGCCGACCTTCGCCTTGAGGTCGTCGTCGGTGTCGGCGACCATCGCGGCGTCGAACCCGAGGCCCGCGATGACGAGGAAGATGTGCTCCGTGCCGGCGTCCCGGGCCGGGTCGGGACCCGCGTCGTCAGGGCCCTCGGCGTAGCGCAGGACCTTGACCCAGCCCACGTCGACCGGCCGGTCGGACCCGGCGATCACGACGGCCAGCGCGGCGCGTGCATCACCCACCGGGAGGTCGAGGTTGCGCGCGAGGAGGTTGCCGGTGCCGACCGGGACCAGGCCCATGGTGCGTCCGCTGCCGACCATGCCCTCGGCGACCGCGCGGACCGTGCCGTCCCCGCCCACCGCGACGACGACGTCCGCGCCGCGCGCGAGGGCGTCGCGCGTCTGCCCGACGCCCGGGTCCTCGACCGTCGTCTCGAACCACAGCGGGTCGGGCAGGGCGGCGTCCGCGAAGGCGGCGCGGACGAGCGTCTCCAGCCCCGCGACGTCGGGCTTCGACGGGTTGGCGACGAACGCGACGAGCTCGCGCGGGTCGTCCTCGACCGGGGGCTCCTCGACGGGCGGCGCGTCGCCGTGCGCGCGGCGCTGCCGGGTCTGCTGCGCGCGCAGCCCCAGCGCGACGGCGAGCGCCACGACGGCGACGGCGAGCGCGGCGATCGCGAGCCAGAGCGTCCAGGACATGGCCCCTACGCTAGTGGCGGCAGGGCAGAGCGCGGCATCCGGCGCAGCGTCCGCGGGCATCGGGAGCGAGGAGGGGCGCGGTGCAGCTGCAGCGGGTCACCTTCGGTGCGGACGGGACCGTGGGGACCAACAGGTTCGGGGCGCGGGGACCGCGCCGCTGGCCGCGGCACGTGCACGACGTCCACGAGCTCCTGTGGGACGCGCGCGGACCGCTGGAGGCCGAGACCGACGACGGCTGGTTCGTCGTCCCCCCGGGCCACGGGCTGTGGATCCCGGCGGGCTGCGCGCACGAGGTGACTGCGGGGGACGGTGTCCCGTTCGCGTGCACGTTCCTCGGCGGCGACCCTCCAGAGGGGGTGGGCGGCCGGACCGTCGTCGTCACGGTGGTCCCGGCGGTGGCCGAGCTCCTCGCGCTCCTCTCGGGCACCGACCTGCGGGCGGACGTGCGCCGCCGCGTCGAGGGCACGGTCCGCGACCTGGTCGCGCCCGCGGAGCCCGGCCCGGCGCGCTCGACGGCGGGGCCCGCGACGGGGCCGGCGGCCGGCCTGCCGCTCCCTGCCGACCCCGCGCTGCGCGCCGTCGCTCGCGCGGTGATCGCCCGCCCGGACGACCGCCGCACCCTCGACGAGTGGGCCGAGGGCGCGGGGATGAGCGCCCGGACGGCGTCGCGGCGGTTCCGTGAGGAGACCGGGACGACCTTCGCGCAGTGGCGGACGACCGTCCGCATGCGGGCCGCGGTCGGTCTGCTCGCGTCGGGGATGCCCGTGGGCGCGGTCGCGCGGCACGTGGGCTACGCGTCCGCGAGCGCGTTCGTCCAGTCGTTCCGCGCCACGGTCGGGACGACGCCGGGCGCGTACGCGGGCAGGGTGCCCGCGGGCCGTGCGTCCTGAGGCGGCGGCAGACCGGGACGACCTGTCCGGGACCCGACACGATCCGTCCGGTTCGCGACACGGCGGGGCGCCCCGTGACCCGAGCGGGTGGTTAGGCTAGGCAAACCTCACCACGTGTGCGAGGTCGGGCCGACGCCCGATCTCGGCACGGGCGACGACCACGACCGGACGCACGGCGTCGGTCGCACACCCGACGAAGGAGCCCCATGACCGCGCGCCCTCGCGCCCCGCGCCCCCGCCCGGCCTCGCTCACCGTGTCCGTCCTCGCCCCGGCGGCGGTCGTCGCGCTGCTCGCCGGCTGCGCCACGTCGGAACCGGCCGCGTCGGCCGGCACGGCGGACACGTCCGCCTCCGGGAGCACCCGGACCGTCGACACCGCGTTCGGCGAGGTCGACCTCCCGGCCGACCCGCAGGCGGCGCTCGGCGTCTACACGACCGACATCGACATGCTCGTGACGCTCGGCGTCCCGCTCGCCGGCAAGCAGCCGATCCGCGACGAGGGGTACACCGCGTTCCCGTCGTTCTTCGACCAGGAGGCGCTCTCCGGCCTCGAGACCTTCGAGAACTTCCCCGAGTACAACTACGAGGAGATGCTCAACGCCGCGCCGGACGTCATCCTCAACGGCCTCGGCTACGACGCGGACCTCGTCGCGAAGCTCCCCGAGATCGCACCGACCTACAGCTACGACGGGTTCGACGGCGGCGACTGGCGCGACCGCTTCGCCGAGATCGCGGTCGCGTTCGACCGCGAGGCCGAGCACGACGCGTGGGTCGAGAAGTACGACACGAAGGTCGCGGAGGTGCGCGCGGCGCTCGACGCCGCGGACGTGCACCCCGTCGTCGCGCCGGTCGGCTACTGGGACGGCAGCGTCACGGCGAGCTGCTACGGCATGCCGTGCCTGGTGTTCAAGGACCTCGGGCTCGAGATCCCGGAGTACGCGGACTCGTGGGACGGCACCGTGTACTCGCTCGAGCAGCTGGAGGCGCTGAGCGACGTCGACGTGATGTTCGCGTCCGACGCGCCCGGCGCGGACGGCACGATCCCGGACCCGTTCGCCGAGATCGGGGGCAACGCGCTGTGGAGCGCGCTGCCCGCCGTGAGCTCGGGGAACGTCGTGCGGTACGACATGGAGATGAACTACGGGTCGCCCAGCGGGCAGTACGCGTTCCTCGAGGTCGTCGAGAAGGCGCTGCTCCCGTGAGCCGGTCGACCGTGACGATGCGCGTCCACCGGGCCGTCGTGCGCGACGTCGAGCGCCTCACGCCCGGCATGGTCCGGGTGACGTTCGCCGGTCCCGGCCTGGCCGGCTTCGAGACGACCGGCGTGGGGGACGAGTACCTGCGGGTCATGTTCCCGCGCGACGGCGAGCCGGACCCGGTCCTGCCCGTCGCGACGGAGTCCTGGTTCGAGTACGCCGACGGCGTCGAGCCGCTGTCCCTGCGCACGTACACCGTGCGCGACGTGCCCGAGCCGGGCGTGGTCGTCGTCGACTTCGTCGTGCACGACGGCGGGGTCGCGGCAGCCTGGGCGCTGCGCGCGCGGCCGGGGGACGTCGTCGGCCTCAACTCGCCGACCGGGCTCTACGACCCGCCGGCCGGGCTGGCGTGGCAGCTCCTGCTCGCCGACGCGACGGGCCTGCCCGCCGCGGCGCGCCTGCTCGAGCAGGCGCCGGCGGGCGTGCCGACCCGTGCCGTGCTCGAGGTGACCGGTCCCGACCACGAGCAGCCGCTCGCCGTCGGGCCGCACGTCGAGGTCGCGTGGCTGCACGGCGGCAACGGCCACGGCCCGTCGCGGCTCGAGGAGGCCCTGCGCGGCGTGACCCTGCCCGACGGCGTCGGGTACGTGTGGTTCGCGGGCGAGACCAGGGTGCTGCGCGCGGTACGGAAGTACCTGCGCCACGAGCTCGGGCTGCCCGCCACCGCGTACAAGACCGTCGGGTACTGGACCGACGCCGCCGAGTCCGCGGACGCGCGCTGGGAGGCGCTCGACCCGGCGGTCAAGGCGCGCATCGAGGCGCTGTGGGACCAGGAGGGCAAGGGCGAGGAGGAGATCGTGGACGAGTACCACGACGTCCTCGAGTCCGTCGGGCTGTGAGGGCTCGGGCGGTGGCCGGGTTCGTTAGGCTGCTGGCGTGATCGACCTCCGCCTCCTGCGCGACAACCCCGACATCGTCCGTGCCAGCCAGGTCACCCGTGGTGACGACCCCGCGCTGGTGGACGCCGCCCTCGACGCCGACGCCCGCCACCGTGCCGCGCTGAGCGAGTTCGAGAGCCTGCGTGCCGAGCAGAAGTCCCTCGGCAAGCAGGTCGCCCAGGCGCAGGGGGAGGAGAAGCAGGAGCTGCTCGCGCGCACCAAGCAGCTCGCGGCCGACGTCAAGGCGCGCCAGGCCGACGCGGACGCCGCGGCGGAGGAGCTGCGCGGGCTGCTGTACCGCATCTCGAACGTCGTCGCGGGCGCGCCCGCCGGGGGCGAGGACGACTACGTCGTGCTGCGCGAGGAGGGGACGATCCGCGACTTCGCGGCGGAGGGCTTCACGCCGCGCGACCACCTCGACCTGGGCGAGGGCCTGCGCGCGATCGACACCGAGCGCGGCGCGAAGGTGTCGGGCGCGCGGTTCTACTACCTCACGGGCGTGGGCGCGCGCCTCGAGCTCGCGCTGCTCAACGCGGCCATGGACACGGCGGTCGCGGCCGGGTTCACGCCCGTCATCACGCCGACGCTCGTGCGCCCCGAGGTCATGCAGGGCACCGGGTTCCTCGGCGCCCACGCGGACGAGATCTACCGCCTCGAGAAGGACGACCTCTACCTCGTCGGGACGAGCGAGGTCGCGCTCGCGGGCTACCACGCGAACGAGATCGTCGACCTCTCGGCCGGGCCGCTGCGCTACGCCGGCTGGAGCGCGTGCTACCGCCGCGAGGCCGGCTCGCACGGCAAGGACGTGCGCGGCATCATCCGCGTGCACCAGTTCCACAAGGTCGAGATGTTCTCCTACTGCGACCCGGCCGACGCCGAGGCGGAGCACCAGCGCCTGCTCGGCTGGGAGGAGCAGATGCTGCGCCTCGTCGACCTGCCGTACCGCGTCATCGACACCGCGGCGGGCGACCTCGGGTCGAGCGCCGCGCGCAAGTTCGACTGCGAGGCGTGGCTGCCCACGCAGCAGCGCTACCTCGAGCTCACGTCGACCTCGAACTGCACGACGTTCCAGGCGCGCCGCCTCAACGTGCGCGAGCGCGTCGAGGTCGACGGCAGGAACGAGACGCGCACCGTGGCGACGCTCAACGGCACGCTCGGCACGACGCGCTGGATCGTCGCGATCCTCGAGAACCACCAGCAGGCCGACGGTTCGGTCCGCGTGCCGGAGGGCCTGCGCCCGTACCTCGGCGGCCTCGAGGTCCTCGAGCCGGTGGTGGCGTGACGGGTCCCCTGGTCCCGGACGACGCGTCCGGGCCGATGCTCGTCGCGCTCGACATCGACGGCACCCTCATGTCGTACGACCAGGAGCTGTCGGACGACGTGCGCGACGCCGTCGCCGACCTGCGCGCGGCGGGCCACCACGTGGTGCTCGCGTCCGGGCGCTCGCTCATCGCGATGACGCCCGTCGCGGAGATCCTGGGGATCGACCGCGGCTGGGTCGTCGCGTCGAACGGCGCGGTGACCGCACGGCTCGACCCGGAGGAGCCGGACGGGTACGCGCTCGAGGACGTCGTGACGTTCGACCCGGGCCCGGCCCTGCGGCTCCTGCGCGAGCACCTGCCCGAGGCCCGGTACGCCGTCGAGGACGTGGGCGTCGGGTTCCGCATGAACGAGCTCTTCCCCGACGGCGAGCTCGACGGCGTGCACCGCGTCGTCGAGTTCGACGAGCTGTGGTCGGGCGAGGTCACGCGCGTCATCGTCCGCTCGCCGGGGTCGACGAGCGAGCAGTTCCACGAGCTCGTCGAGCGCCTCGGCCTGGACGACGTCACCTACGCCGTCGGCTGGACGGCGTGGATGGACATCGCGCCGCTGGGCGTCACGAAGGCGACCGGGCTCGAGCTCGTGCGGCGCGCGCTGCACGTCCAGCCCCACCGCACGGTCGCGGTCGGCGACGGGCGCAACGACGTCGAGATGCTCCGCTGGGCGGCGCACGGAGTCGCGATGGGCCACGCGGACGCCGTCGTGCAGGCGGCGGCCGACGAGGTGACCGGCTCGATCGAGGACGACGGCGCGGCCCACCTCCTGCGCAGCCTCCTGCCCTGACCGCGAGGTAGGACCGCAGGGCGCGAGGCTGCGCGGCCCTCCCCGTTCAGGGGCGGAAGACGTCCTCGATGCGGCAGCCGAACACCTCGGCGATGCGGAACGCGAGCGGCAGCGACGGGTCGAAGCGGCCGCGTTCGATCGAGATCACGGTCTGTCGCGAGACCCCGAGACGGCTGGCGAGCTCGGCCTGCGACCAGCCGAGCCCGGCGCGTCGGGCTGCCATGTCGTTGTCCACGGGCGCCCTACGACTCGCGCCGGGAGACGACGGCGTGCCGGACGAAGAAGTCGACCATCGCGACCAGCACGACCACCGCGAGGACGAAGGAGACGCTCAGCTCCAGCCCGGTGAGACTGACCGCGGTGAGCGCGAGACCGGCGACGACGAGCACGTCCCAGAACGCGCCGGCCGCCGCCCGCTCCGTCCAGCGCCGCTCGACGTTCTCCTCGGCGTGCGGCTCGGGCGCGCTCGTGCGCGGCCGGACGAGGAGGAACCAGCCGAGCACGGCGGCGGGCGGCAGGACGCACACCGTGAAGACGGCCGCGACGAGCCAGAAGTCCTCGCGCCGGAACAGGCCGGCGGCGATGCCGACCGACGCCGCGACGGCGAGCGCGACCAGCGCGGCCCCTGCCCAGGCCCACCAGGGAGCGGCGCGGTCGCCGAGCACGTGCTCGTGGTCTTGCAGCCTGCCGTCGTCGGCCGGGACGGGTGCGTCGCTCACGGGTCTCTCCTCATGCGTAAAGCGTGCTTGACAGGTCGAGCCAACCAGCGTCGGCGCACGCTGTCAAGCGTGCTTGACATGGGAGAGGTTCAGTCGCGCGGCTCGCGCGCGGTGAGGACGACCGGGCCGTCGGGCGTGATCGCGACGGTGTGCTCGCTGTGCGCGCCGCGCGACCCGTCGGCCGAGCGCAGGGTCCAGCCGTCGGGGTCGGTGTAGATCTCGTCCGTGGACTCGAGGAACCAGGGCTCGATCGCGATGACGAGGCCGGGCTTGAGCGGGAACCCGCGCTTGCGACGGCCGTCGTTGGGGATGTGGGGCTCGCCGTGCATCGTGCGGCCCACGCCGTGCCCGCCGAAGTCCGTGTTCACCGAGTAGCCCGCGGCGTGCGCGACGTCGGCGATGGCGGCCGAGATGTCGCCGACCTTCTTGCCCGGCTGCGCGGCCGCGATCCCGGCCTCGAGCGCGCGCTCGGTGGTCTGGATGAGCTTGGCGTCGGCCTCGCCGAGCGCGCCCGCGCGCGGCGTGCCGACGACGAACGACAGCGCCGAGTCCGCGACCCACCCGTCGACGGACGCGGCGAAGTCGATGCTCAGCAGGTCGCCGTCGCGCAGCGCGTAGTCGTGGGGGAGGCCGTGGAGCACGGCGTCGTTGACGGACGTGCAGATGACCTTGCCGAACGGGCTCGCCCCGAACGACGGGTGGTAGTCGATGTAGCACGACTCGGCCCCGCGGTCGCGGATCATCTTGTGCGCGACCTCGTCGAGCTCGAGCAGGTTCGTCCCGACCTTGGTGGCGGCGCGCACCGTGGTGAGGACGTCGGCGACGAACCGTCCTGCGGGTCGCATCTGGTCGATCTCCCGCGGGGTCCTCAGCTCGATCATCGTGGTCCTTCCGGTTCGCAGGTGGTGTGCCCGACGGCGGCGCGGGCGACCCGCACGGCGCCGAGCGGTGCCGAGCAGTGCCGCGGGGGCGGGCCTCCCCACGATATCGGTCGCCGTCCCTCCGACGCGGCCCGGGCGCGGCGCGGGCGCGGCACAGGGAGGGCAAGCGCTTGCATCGATCTGCTCACGATGCGGCACGGCGCCTCGCCACGTGGGCTCCGGGCGTGGCAGCATCACCCGTCGTGGCAGGTATCGACGACGTCGCCCAGGCCGCCGGGGTGTCCACGGCGACCGTCTCGCGCGCCCTGCGCGGCCTGCCCAACGTGTCGGAGGCGACGCGCCTGCGGGTGCTCGCGGAGGCGGCCCGGCTCGGCTACGTCCCCACGCCGTCCGCGTCGTCGCTGGCCACCGGCCGCACCCGCACGATCGGCGTCCTCACCCCGTGGGTCAACCGGTGGTTCTTCGCCAACGTCATCGAGGGCGCCGAGCGCGCGCTGCGGGACCTCGGCTACGACGTCCTGCTGTACACGTTCGACGTGCGCCGGACCTCGTCCCGGCGCCGGGTCGACCCGAGCGTCCTGCGCCACCGCGTGGACGGCACGCTCGTCGTCGGGCTGCCGCTCGACGACGACGAGGTGCGCTCGCTCGTCGGGCTCGCCCGGCCGCTCGCGTTCGTCGGGTCGGGGCCGGCCGACCAGGTGACGGTCCGCCTCGACGACGTCGCGACGGGCCGAGCCGCTACGCGCCACCTGCTCGACCTGGGGCACCGGGTGATCGGCCACGTGACCGGCGTGCCGGACCTCGTGTCGTCGTGGTCCCCGCCCGTCGAGCGCGCGCGGGGCTACGTGCGCGCGCTGGAGGACGCGGGCGTCGCCGTCGAGACCGACCTCGAGGTCAACGGCGACTTCGACGTCGCGGGCGGGCGCGAGTCGACGGCGGAGCTCCTGCGCCGCCGCCCGGACGTGACGGCCGTGTTCGCGGCGTCGGACGAGATGGCGATGGGGGCGATCCTCGCCGCGCGAGACCTGGGGCTGCGGGTGCCCGACGACCTGTCGGTGGTCGGGGTGGACGGCCACGACCTCGGCGAGCTCGTCGGCCTGACGACGATCGCCCAGGACGCCTACCAGCAGGGGTTCGACGCCGCGCTCCTCCTGCTCGAGATGATCAACGGAGCACCCGTGCCGGAGAGCATCACCTACCCGACCGAGCTGGTGCGGCGCGGCTCGACCGCACCTCCTCGCGTCCGCCGCTAGGGCACGACGGCGAGCCCGCCGCCCGCCGGGGCCGGGTTCGTGGGAGCGCGGCCAGCGGATCGGGGCCGAGAGAGCGCGCACCCGGCGCGCGTGACGGAATCGTTACGCAAACTCGCCTCTCCTGTGCTTGCGGCCCCGGGATGCAACCGCTTGCATGGTCCTTAGGGCGAGAGCGCACCCGCGCTCGCGACGTCGCGATGCGCCCGGTCCTCACCGGACCGGGGTGACGGCGTCCGTACCCACGACGAGGTGGAGGCTGAGATGACCAGGACCACGAGGACCAGCGCGGCGCGTCGCCGCACGCTGGTGGTCGCCGCCGGCGGCGCGAGCCTCGCGCTCGTGCTCGCGGCGTGCAGCGGTGGTGGCGGCGGCGGGGGCGACGACGAGTCGCCGAGCGCCGAGGTGGACTGCGCCGACTACGAGCAGTACGGCGACCTGTCCGGCAAGACCGTGTCGGTGTACGCGACGATCGTCGACACCGAGGCGGAGCAGCAGCAGGCGTCGTACGAGCCGTTCGAGGAGTGCACGGGCGCCACGATCGAGTACGAGGGCTCCAAGGAGTTCGAGGCCCAGCTCCCCGTCCGCATCCAGTCCGGCAGCGCGCCGGACATCGCGTACCTGCCGCAGCCCGGCCTCCTGCGCCGGATCGTCGCGGACTTCCCCGACGCGATCCAGCCGGTCGGCGAGGACGCCTCGGCGAACGTCGACCAGTACTACACCGAGTCGTGGAAGGAGTACGGCACCGTCGACGGCACGCTGTACGCGACCCCGCTCGGCGCGAACGTCAAGTCGTTCGTCTGGTACTCGCCGTCCATGTTCGAGGACGCGGGCTACGAGGTCCCCACCACGTGGGACGAGCTCATGGACCTCTCCGACCAGATCGTCGCGGACAACCCCGGTGGCGACATCAAGCCCTGGTGCGCGGGCATCGCGTCCGGTGAGGCGACCGGCTGGCCGGCCACCGACTGGATGGAGGACGTCGTCCTGCGCACGGCGGGCCCCGAGGTCTACGACCAGTGGGTCAACCACGAGATCCCGTTCAACGACCCGCAGATCGCCACGGCGCTCGCCACGGTCGGCGACGTGCTGAAGAACGAGGAGTTCGTCAACGGCGGCCTCGGTGACGTGAGCACGATCGCGACGACCGAGTTCACCGAGGGTGGCTACCCGATCATCGACGGCCTGTGCTACATGCACCGTCAGGCGACGTTCTACCAGGCCAACTGGACGACGCTCGACCCCGACCTGGTCGTCGCCCCCGACGGTGACGTCTGGGCCTTCTACCTCCCGGGCGAGACCGCGGAGGACAAGCCGCTGCTCGGTGGCGGCGAGTTCGTCGCGGCCTTCACCGACCGCCCCGAGGTCCAGGCCTTCCACGCGTACCTGTCGAGCCCGGAGTGGTCCAACGCCAAGGCGAGCGTGACCCCGCAGGGCTGGATCAGCGCGAACAACGGCCTCGACCCCGAGCTGCTCCAGTCGCCCATGGACCAGCAGGCGTACGAGCTGCTCACGGACGAGAGCTACACGTTCCGCTTCGACGGCTCGGACATGATGCCCGCCGCCGTCGGCGCCGGTTCGTTCTGGACCGAGATGACGGAGTGGATCGCGAGCGACAAGTCCGACGAGGCCGTCCTCGACGCCATCGAGGCGTCCTGGCCGACGTCCTGACCCGCGGGTGACCCGGGGCCCGACCGCGCGGCACGAGCCGCGAGCCGGGCCCCGGGTCCACGCGTCGACCCCGGGGGCGGGTCGTCCGGGGGGCCGATCCCCGGACGACCCGTCCCCGGGCCGTCCCCGCTGAAACACCACGTCGTCGCCCGGCCGCCGCCGGCCACCTCAGGAGCTCTCACATGGACTGGTTGCTCGAACCCGCCGGGACGGGGGGCAAGCTCGCGGTGATGCTCGTCGCGATCCTGCTCTTCGTCGTCGTCATGGGCCTGATCCTCTTCCTCGTCGACCGGCCGCGGCGCGTGCCGGGTTGGGTCGTCGCGCTCGCCTTCGCCGGGCCCGCGATCGTCATGCTCGCGTTCGGCCTGCTCTACCCGGGCCTGCGCACGATCCGGGACTCGTTCTACAACCGCACGGGGTCCGCGTTCGTCGGGCTCGACAACTACGTCACGGCGTTCACGCGCGACGAGTTCCAGATCGTCCTGCGCAACACGGCGATCTGGGTCATCGTCGTGCCGCTCGTGTCGACGTTCCTCGGCCTCGTCTACGCCGTGGTCGTCGACCGGTCGCGCTTCGAGAAGTTCGCCAAGACGCTGATCTTCCTGCCGATGGCGATCTCGATGGTCGGCGCGGGCATCATCTGGAAGTTCATGTACGAGTACAAGCCGGCGAGCCAGCCGCAGATCGGCCTGTTCAACCAGGTCCTGGTCTGGCTCGGCCTCGAGCCGCAGCAGTTCCTCCTCAGTGCCCCGGCGAACACGTTCTTCCTCATCCTCGTGATGATCTGGATCCAGGCCGGGTTCGCCATGACGATCCTCGCCGCCGCGATCCGCGCCATCCCGGACGACATCGTCGAGGCTGCCCGCCTCGACGGCGTCGGTGGCATGCGGATGTTCCGCTACATCACGGTGCCGAGCATCCGCCCCGCCCTCGTGGTCGTCCTCACGACGATCGCGATCGGCACGCTCAAGGTCTTCGACATCGTCCGCACCATGACCGGTGGTCGCTTCGAGACGTCGGTCGTCGCCAACGAGTTCTACACGCAGGCGCTGCGGCAGGGCGAGCAGGGGCTCGGGGCCGCGCTCGCGGTCATCCTCTTCGTCCTCGTCATCCCGATCATCGTGTACAACGTGCGGCAGCTGAAGCAGGCGGAGGAGATCCGATGAGCACCCCACTGTCCGCCTCCGTCCCGGACGCCCCGCTCGTCGACGAGACCGCCGAGGAGGGCACCGGCAAGGGGATCGTCGCGGGCCTCGACGAGCGCGCCGGCAAGGTGCGGCGCAAGGTGTCGTCGCGCCCGGCGTCGATCATCGCGATCGTCCTCGCCGTCCTGTGGACGATCCCCACGTTCGGGCTCCTCGTCACCTCGTTCCGCCCGCCGCGCGAGATCCGGCGGACGGGTTGGTGGGAGGCGTTCGCCAACCCCGAGTTCACGATCGACAACTACACCGACGCGCTGTTCGGCGGGTCGACGAGCTTCGCGACCTACTTCATCAACTCCCTGGTCATCACGCTGCCCGCGGTGATCATCCCCATCACGCTCGCGTCGCTGGCCGCGTACGCGTTCGCGTGGGTGGACTTCAAGGGCCGCAACCTGCTGTTCGTCGCGGTGTTCGCGCTCCAGATCGTGCCCATCCAGGTCACGCTCGTCCCGCTGCTGACGCAGTACGTCGACTGGGGGATCGACGGGTCGTTCTGGCCCGTGTGGCTGTCGCACTCGATCTTCGCGCTGCCGCTGGCGATCTTCTTGCTGCACAACTTCATGAAGGACATCCCGCGCGAGCTGGTCGAGGCGGCACGCGTCGACGGCGCCGGGCACGTGAAGATCTTCTTCCAGGTGCTCATGCCCCTGCTCGTCCCCGCGATCGCGGCCTTCGGGATCTTCCAGTTCCTCTGGGTCTGGAACGACCTGCTCGTCGCCCTGACGTTCGCGTCCGGCCAGGACACCGCGCCCATCACCGTGCGCCTCGCCGAGCTGTCCGGCTCGCGCGGCGCGAGCTGGCACCTGCTGCCCGCGGGCGCGTTCATCTCGATGGTCGTCCCCGTGGCCGTGTTCCTCGCTCTCCAGCGGTACTTCGTGCGCGGTCTCCTCGCGGGTTCGGTCAAGGGCTGACCCGACGGCGCCGACCATGCGGTCGCGGCCCGTTCGACACGTAGGACGGGCCGCAACCGCATGCTCAGCGGGAGACTGTCCCGTGACCGAGGACGCCTAGAGTCGTCGGGTGACCCGTCGCCCCGCTGCCGCCCTCGACCGGGTCCCGGTCCCGGCGCTGTTCGTCGTCTCGGGGCTGACGCAGTACCTGGGCGCCGCGATCGCGGTCGGGCTGTTCGCCGTGGCCGGCGCGATCGAGATCGGGTGGCTGCGGATCGCGGCGTCGGCGCTGCTGCTGCTCGCGTGGCGTCGGCCGTGGCGGCACCGGTGGACCCGGCGCGACCTCGCGTGGGTCGCGGTCTTCGGCGTCGCCCTCGCCGCGATGAACCTCGCGTTCTACGTCGCGATCGACCACCTGCCCCTCGGGACGGCTGTCGCGATCGAGTTCCTCGGCCCCGTCGCGGAAGCCGCGGTCACCGGCAGCGGGTGGCGTGAGCGGGGCGCGATCGCGGTCGCGGCGGCGGGCGTCGTGCTGCTCGCCGGGGTGACGATCGAGTCCGACCTCCCGCGCGCGGACGCCGTCCTCGGGCTCACCGCGATCGGTGTCGCGGCCGCGTGCTGGGCGGCGTACATCCTGCTGGGGCGGCGGGTCGCCGTCGCCGGGTCGGGCGTGACGTCGCTCGCGGTCGCGATGACCGTGGGAGCCCTCGTGTTCGCGCCGTTCCTCGCGTCCGGGGCGGTCCCCGTGCTCGGCGACTGGCGGCACGTGGTCGCGATCGCCGGGATCGCCCTCTTCTCGTCCGTCGTCCCGTACGCGCTCGAGCAGGTCATCCTGCGCCGGGTCAGCGCGGCGACGTTCTCGGTGCTGCTCGCCCTGCTCCCGGCGACGGCCGCCGTCGTCGGGGCCGTCGTGCTGCGGCAGGTCCCGACCGTCCCCGAGCTCGTCGGCCTCGTCCTCGTGTCCGGAGCCATCGCGATGACCGCGGCGCGACCGGGCGGGCGCGCCGACGGGGCACCGCCCAGGGACGACGTCCCGCTCGACCCGCCGCCCGCCTGACGAACGACCCCGCCGCGCCCGGGTCGTCGTCCACGGGACCGGCAGGGCTGCTCGGGTCGGTCAGAGGTACTGGCCCGGCGACGGCCTCCCGTCGTGCTCGTCGGGACGCCCGCCAGGCTGTCCCGGGACGTCGCCGGGGCCGCCGGGGCCCATGGGCGGCAACGAGCCGGGCGGCAGCGCGCGGCGGATCTGCGAGAGCTGCGCCTGCGCCGCCATCTGCTGGGCGACGAGCGCCGTCTGGATGCCGTGGAACAGACCCTCGAGCCAGCCGACGAGCTGCGCTTGCGCGACGCGGAGCTCCGCGTCGGTCGGGACCGTGTCGTCCGAGAACGGGAGCGTGATGCGGTGCAGCTCCGCCACCAGGTCGGGCGACAAGCCTTCCTCGAGCTCGGTGAGCGAGCGCTCGTGGATCTCGGCGAGGCGCGACCGCGCCGCCTCATCGAGCGGGGCGTCCCGGACCTCGTCGAGGAGCTTCTTGATCATGCCGCCGATGCGCATCACCTTCGCCGGCTCCTCGATGACCGTCGCCGGGTTGCGGTCGGGGTCGGTCGAGTCGTCGCTCTCGACGACGCTCACCCCCGTCCCGTCCGGCATCACGACCGTGGCGCGGGCGGGCTCGTCGTCGTCGTCCACGGTGTCCTCCGCACCGTTCGCGGGCTCGGGGGCGGTGGGCTCGTCGGGGCGGGGGTCGCGGGGTTCGTCAGCCATGGGTCCAGTCTGGCGCGCGGCGCCCACGCGCGCACCGACGGCGGGTGACCTCCTGTGCCGTCGTCGGCCGTCGTCGGCCGTCGACAGCCGTGGTCGGCCGTCGTCAGGGCACGAGGAGCACCTTGCCGAAGACCTCGCCCGAGTCGAGCAGCTCGTGCGCCCGCGCGGCCTCCTCGAGCGGGAGGCGCGCGTGCACCACGGGGCGTACGCGCCCGTCCTCCACCATCGGCCAGACGTGCGTGAGGACCTCGTGCACGATGCGGGCCTTCTCGGCCGCGGGCCGCGCCCGGAGCGTCGTCCCGGCCACGGTCGCGCGCCGGGCGAGGAGGAGGCCCAGGTCGAGCTCCGCGCGTCGTCCCTTCTGCATGCCGATGACGACCAGGCGCCCGCCCGTGGCGAGCACCTCCAGGTTGCGCGGCAGGTAGGCGGCGCCGACGACGTCGAGCACGACGTCCGCGCCGTGCCCGCCGGAGGCGTCCCGCACGGCGGCGACGAAGTCCTCCTCGCGGTGGTCGACGGCGAGGCTCGCCCCGAGCGCGAGGCACCGGTCGGCCCGGTCGCGGCCGCCCGCGGTGACGGACACGCGGGCGCCGAGCGCGGCGCCGACCTGCACGGCGACGGTCCCGACGCCGCCCGACCCGCCGTGCACGAGCAGCCACTCGTCCGGGGCCAGGCGACCGACGTCGACGACGTTGCTCCACACCGTGCACGCCGCCTCGGGGAGCGCGGCGGCGTCCACGAGGTCCACGCCGTCCGGGACGGGGAGCACCTGCGTCGACCGGACGCGGACCTGCTCCGCGTAGCCGCCGCCGTCGAGCAGCGCGACCACGCGGTCGCCCACCGACCACCCCGTCACCGACACCCCGACGGCCGCGACCGTGCCCGAGACCTCGAGGCCGGGCCAGTCGGGTGCACCGGACGGCGGCGGGTAGGATCCGGCGCGTTGTAGCAGGTCAGCGCGGTTCACGCCAGCGGAAGCGACGTGGACCACGAGCTCGTCCGGTCCGGGGGTCTGGTCAGGGAGCTCGGAAACCGTTAGTTTCTCAGGGCCACCGGGGGCCGATATCGTGACGCCTCGCACATCGCCGAGACTACGCGGACGGCCCGGGAGGCGCCGGTTCGCCGACGGGGCGTCGCGGGAGCGGGACGAAAGTTCACGCTCCTCGCGGATTAGGTGTCCGGGGGATGTGCACCGATAGTTAGTACGCACGACCGGGGAGCGGAGCCCGGGAGGCGCCGCTGCCACGCGCGCCGACCGCGCCGCCGAACGGGTGGACACAGGTGATGGAGGCAGGTTCGTATGCTCCGCAGGTTGAGCGTTCGCGGGAAGATCCTTGCGGCCCTCGCGGTGCCCGTCCTCGTCCTCTTCGCCGCCGCCGCGATCATCTCGGCGCAGGCCATCGGGTCGGCGCGCGACGCCAGCCAGACGAGCGCGCTCGTCGGCGCGCTCGCGGCGCAGGACGCGGCGGGGACAGAGATCGCGGCCGAGCGCTCGTACTCCTTCCTGGACGCGACCGAGGGGACCGAGGACAGCGAGGCGCAGATGATGGCGCAGCGCGAGAAGACGGACAAGGCGCTCGACGCGCGCGACCGCGCGTACGCGAAGCTCGACACGTCGGTGCTCGACCCGCGTGTGCGAGACGCGGTCGCCGACACGATCGCGGACCGGAGCGAGCTGACGGCGGTCCGGCAGTCCATCGACCGGTCGTCCATCGGCCAGCTCGCGCGCAACTCGCAGTACAGCGCCCTCATCGACGCGGCGCTCGACGTGCCGCGTACGCTCGCCGACACCACCCCGGACCGCGGCCTCGCGCAGTACCTCGACGCCTACGTCCTCCTCGACGAGCTCCTCGCCCAGCAGGCGCTCGAGCAGCCGCTCGCCGGTGCGGTCCTCGCCGCGGCCCAGCTCGGCCAGGAGAGCACCGAGACGAGCCAGCAGGCCGCGGTCCTGGTGACCACCGGTGACACCCTCGCGGACCGCACCCGCACGGCCGTCCGGCGGCTCCCCGGAGACGCTCAGCTGCAGGTGCCGGGCGCGACGTACAACCAGATCCGGCAGAACCTCGCCGGCTCCCGCCCCAAGGCGACGCCGCCCAGCCAGGCCAAGCAGTGGCCGGACCTGTCGCAGGCGGACCGCGACCAGACGAGCCCGGTGCGCGACGACGTCCGCACCGCCACCGCGGAGAGGGCGTCCGACCTCGCGGGTGCGGCGACCACGCGCGCGGTCATCACCATCCTCGCGACCCTCGCGGCCGTCATCGCCTCGATCCTCGTCGCCGGTCTCATCGCCCGCGCGATCGTCAACCCGCTGCGTCGCCTCACCGACGCGGCCGAGGACGTGCGAGACCAGCTCCCGAGGCTCGTCGAGCAGGTCGCCGTCCCGGGCCAGGGCCCGGGCATCGACCTGGCGCCCATCACGGTCGAGTCCACGGACGAGGTCGGCCAGCTCGCGACCGCGTTCAACGACGTGAACCAGACGACCATCAAGGTCGCGCGCGAGCAGGCCGCCCTCCGTGGCTCGATCGCGGAGATGTTCGTCAACGTCGCGCGCCGCGACCAGGTGCTCCTCAACCGGCAGCTCGCGTTCCTCGACGACCTCGAGCGCTCCGAGGAGGACGCGGGCACGCTGTCCAACCTCTTCCGCCTCGACCACCTCGCGACGCGAATGCGCCGCAACGCGGAGTCCCTCCTCGTCCTCGCGGGCATCGACTCGGGTCGCCGCGTGCGTCAGCCCATGCCGGCCTCGGACGTCATCCGTACGGCGTCCTCCGAGATCGAGCTGTACGACCGCGTCCGCCTGAACCTGGTCGTCGACCCGCTCATGCTCGGGCACAACGCGCTCAACGCCGCCCACCTGCTCGCCGAGCTCCTCGAGAACGCGACGATGTTCTCGGAGCCGCACACGCCGGTCGAGGTCACGACCGGTCGCGACGAGCACTTCGTCTACGTGACGGTCCGCGACCACGGTCTCGGGATGACACCGGACGAGATCGCGGAGGCGAACCGCAAGGTCGCGACGCACGCGGCGTCGGACGTCGTCGGCGCGCAGCGCCTGGGCCTCTTCGTCGTCGGTCGCCTCTCCGACCGTCTCGGCGCGAAGGTCCGGTTCAGCGCGGGCGGCGACGACCAGGGGACCGAGGTCGTCGTGTCCTTCCCGGCCGCCCTCTTCGTCCCCGACTCGAACGTGCCGCTCCCGCAGCCGACGGACCCGCTCGAGACGAGCACGCAGGCGGCGGCCCAGCAGCTCGCCGGCACGGGAACCGTCCCGGCGCTCCCGGCCCCGGCACCGGCCGCTCCGTCGATCCCGGCACCCGCCGCGACGGCGTCGTTCCCGACCGTCGAGCCCGAGGCTCCCGTCGCGGTTCCCGTCGACCTCGACGCGCTCACGGACGGCACCACCCAGACCGGCATGCCTCGCCGTCGCTCGCGCACGGTCGACCCCGCCGCTGCGGCGCCGAGCGCGTCCTTCGCGTCGGGTCCTCAGACCGGCGCGATCGTGCTGCCCCCGCTCGCCACGCCGGCGCTGCCGGAGCAGCTCCCGGCGGCGGACGAGGCGTGGAGCCCGCCCGCGGAGGTCGCCGACGCCGGCGCCGCGCTCCCGAGCAGGTCGCGCCCGGCCACGAGCCCCGTCGAACCGGTCTCCGCCGAGATCCCGGTCCTCGACGTGAGCACGCGCAGCGCGCTCTTCTCGAGCTTCCGCCCGGTCGGCGACCGTCCGGCCACCGATAACCCGGTGGAGCTGCCCGTCGCCCCGGACGTCACGGCGACGGACATCCCCCTCGTCTCCGAGGCCCCGGCAGACACCCCGGTCCAGCAGGACGTGTGGACGCCGCAGGATCCCGCCGTCGCGCCGGCACCGGACACCTGGGCCCCTGCGCAGGCGTGGGCGCCGGAGCAGCCCGCCGAGCAGGCGTGGGCACCGGAGCAGCCCGTCGAGCAGGCGTGGGCTCCGGAGCCGGCTGCTGACGCCTGGGCACCCGAGCAGCCTGCCGAGCGGGCGTGGACGCCGGAGCCGGCCGTCGAGGCGTGGGCGCCGTCGTCGGTGGCCGACGCGCCGCTCGACGCGACCCGGGTCGTGCCCGCCGTCGCGGCCGAGCCCGTGGACGAGGCGACCGTCGCGCGCGTTCCGCTGGTCGAGCGTGCCCCGGCTGCCGCGGCTCACGTGCAGACCACCGCGCCGGCCCCGGTGCCGACGGTGGCGCACGTCGAGGCGGCGGTCCCGGAGGTGTTTGCGGGTGACGAGGCAGGGGAGGACATCCCCGCGGAGCTCACCTTCGAGGCGCTTCCCCGCTTCGAGGAGCTGATGGCCGACCTGCCGACGCGTCGCTCGCTGCGCGAGAGCCAGGCGCGCAAGCGGGGGCTCTTCGGTCGGCGCCCCCGCACGACGGCGACGCCGCAGGCGCGCCCCGCCGGGCCGTCGCCCGAGGCCCTGGCGTCACGCCCCGCCGGAGCTCCCGCAGCTCCGGCTCCGGCAGCCCCGACGCCGGATCTCGTCCCCACAGCCTCCGCGGTCGCTGCTCCTCCGGTCGCGGCACCGGCGGCCGCGTCGCAGGAGAACCAGGCCCCCGCGCGGTCGTCGGCGTTCGCGCCGCGGGCCGGGCAGCCTGCGGGCGGTGCGGCCGCGGCGTCGTTCGCCCCGGAGCCGTTCGCCCAGGAGCGGTTCGCCGCCCCGGTGCAGGAGACGCGCACGCTCGCCCCGGTGCAGGACGTGCCGTCCGCGGACACCGGCTACGCGGCCCCCGAAGCGTCCTTTGCGGCGCCCGAGGCTGCGCCGAGCCCGGCCGCGGCCGGGTACGGCCCGCCGACGCCGCTCGTCCGGAGGCAGGTGGGGGAGGCGATCGAGCCGCTGGAGCCCGGGTACATCGCCGACTCGGTCGAGGCACGGTCTGACTGGATGGCGTCCGCGGTGCTGTACGAGGAGATGTCCACCCTGCTGCAGGGCAGCACCGACTTCCAGGAAGCGACCTTGGCGGACCCGAACGACGGCATCTACCAGCCCCTCCAGGTCGACGGCGGCACGACGGCGGCGGGCCTGACCCGACGCGCGCGCGGCGAGGAGCGGGAGGGCTACGTCGACCGCTTCACGGCCCGCATCGACCGTGATCCGGAGCAGCTCCGGGCCCGTCTGTCGGCGTTCCAGTCGGCCACGGCCCGCGGCCGTGTCGAGGGCCAGGACGAGACGAGTTCGACCTGGACCCCCCAGGCCATGGATTATGTCCCTGATTCAGCGCCGCAGGCGCGGTGACGACATGCCGTCTGCGGCAACTGACGAGGAGGAAGAGTGAACGCGCTCAGCACCGAGGCAACCAACTTCGGGTGGCTGCTCGACAACTTCGTGCGGACGGTCCCGGGCAGCCGGCACACGCTCGTGGTGTCGGCGGACGGCCTGCTCATGGCGATGTCGGACCAGCTCGACCGCACGAGCGGTGACCAGCTCGCGGCGATCGTCTCCGGCATGTCGAGCCTGACCCGTGGGGCAGCCCGGCAGCTCAACGGAGGGAACGTCCGCCAGGCCATCATCGAGATGGACAACGGGTTCCTGTTCCTGATGAACGTCTCGAACGGGTCCGTCCTGGGCGTCGTGGCGGAGGCGAACTGCGACATCGGCCTCATCGGCTACGAGATGGCGCTCCTGGTCTCCCGCACCGAGGCGACACTGACGCCGCAGCTCATCTCGGAGATGCGGGGTAGCCTTCCCGTCGACGGCGCGACGCGAGCCCCGGTGGGATGAGGACTGATCGATGACGAACGTACCTTTCGGCAGCATGGGAGCACACGACGGGTACGAGGCGGCGACGGTCCGCCCGTACGCGGTCACGGGTGGTCGTGTGCGCTCCGCCACGTCCGACCTCCCGCTCGAGGCGCTCGTCGAGGTCATGCCGGGCGCCGTGAACAGCTTCGGGCTCCCGCCCGAGAAGCGCTCGATCCTCCAGCACGCCGCGCACACGTACGTCTCGATCGCCGAGCTCTCCGCGCTCCTGCGCCTTCCGCTCGGTGTGACGAAGGTGCTCGTCGCGGACCTGCAGGAGGACAACTACATCACCGTCCACACGTCGACCCCGCTCAACGTCCACACGGGTCACGGCAGCAACCACTCGGGTCTGTCCCTGAGCGTCTTGGAGAGTGTTCTCAATGGCATTTCCACCCTCTGACGGCTCGGGCAGCGCGCCGCAGGCAGGGCAGCCGTCCGGGGTGATCGGGGGTGCGCCCGGTGGTCAGTCGGCGGTCCGGCAGACGGCGTGGGCGCCGGTGAGCGCGCCCGTCGGTGTGCCCACCCAGGCTCCGGCGGCGGCCGTCCCGGCGCGCCCCGCCGCGCCGGCGGCACCTGCGCCGCAGCAGCCCGCGCCGACCGTCTCGGACTCCGCTCCGACGGCGGCAGCCCCGGTCGCTCAGGCAGCCGCTCAGCCGCGCACCGCGCCGCAGCCCGTCGCCGCCGCGCAGCCCACCGCTCCGGCCCAGCCTGCCGCTCCGGCGCAGTCTGTCGCTGCCGCTCAGGCGCAGCCCGCCCGCTCCGTGGCGCCGGCGCAGCCGACCGCTGCGGCGCAGTCCCCGGCCGCGCAGCCCGCAGCAGCCACGGCGGCCGCGCGGACGGCGCCGACGGTCGTCAAGATCGTCGTCGCCGGCGGGTTCGCCGTCGGCAAGACGACGTTCATCGGGTCGATCTCCGACGTCGAGCCGCTCAACACCGAGGCTGCGATGACGGAGCACTCGGTCGGCGTCGACGACGCGGGCGGCGTGTCCGACCGCAAGACGACGACCACCGTCGCGATGGACTTCGGCCGCGTGTCGCTCCCGGGCAACCTGTGGCTGTACCTGTTCGGCACGCCGGGCCAGGACCGCTTCCTCTTCATGTGGGACGACCTGGTCCGCGGTGCGATCGGCGCCGTCGTGCTCGTCGACACCGACCGCCTCGAGCAGTGCTTCCCGGCGATCGACTACTTCGAGTCGCGCAACATCCCCTTCGTCGTGGGCGTGAACTGCTTCGACGGCGTGGCCAAGCACAAGCTCGAGGACGTGCGCGAGGCGCTGCAGATCCCCGCGCACGTCCCCATGCTCTACACGGACGCCCGCTCGCGCGCGGCGACCAAGCAGACGCTCATCGCGCTCGTCCAGCTCGCGATGCGTCAGCTCCGCGGCGCGGCCTGACCGCTCACGCTCCCGGTGCCACCGCACGACGGCGGGCCACCCTCCACGGGGTGACCCGCCGTCGTCGTGCACGGGCCGGGCGTGCCACAATGGCACGCCGGGAGGGCTGACAGAGCGGCCTAATGTGACGGTCTTGAAAACCGTTGTGCGGCAACGCACCGGGGGTTCGAATCCCTCGCCCTCCGCTTCCGACGCGGGGCACCGGAGACCGGGGCCCCGCGTCGTGCCGTCAGTCCCCGTCCACGTCCAGCACGCCGAGCGTCCGGCTCGTCGTTCGGGTCGAGGACGACGTTGGTGCACCACTGCGTGTCCGACGGCATCTACCCGACGAGAGGTTCGGGCACCGCTGCCGCCTTGTCGACGGATAACCGCTCGTCGTGGTGGGCGAGGTGCCAGCGCACCAGCACCACCGGACTGGGTCCTGCGTCTGTCGGGGCCGTGACGTGGGCCTCTCGACCAGGGTCGGACCGCATCGCGGCGACCGCGGCCCGCAGCCCCGACGCGGAGGGACCTTCGGCGAGTGCCGCGCGCGCGGACCTACGGGATCATGGCCTCGTGACGCCAGAGCCCTCCCCGGCCGACGAAGCCGGTCTCGAGCCCGTCGACCTCATCCGCCGGTCGGGCACCGTGCTGCGGATCGGCCGCCTCGCGCTCTCCGCGGGCACGGGCAGCTACCGCGTGAAGTCGCACATGACCCGCGCGGCGAGGGCGCTGGGGCTCGACCACATCGCCGCGCACGTGACGCTCACGGAGATCACCGCGACGTCGTATCGGGGGCCGATCTTCCGCACCGAGCTCACCGAGGTCCGGTCCATCGGGATCAACGCCGACCGCCTGGCGCAGCTCGAGCGGTTCTCCGCGACCCTGCCGGCGGGTGCCGACCTCGACGCCGTGGACGCGGAGCTTGACCGGATCGCGCGCCGGCCGCCGCTGTACGGGGCGCTGCTCAACGCCCTGTGGGCAGGGATCGCGTGCGCGGCCTTCGCGTTCCTCAACAACGGCGGCCTCGTCGAGTGCGGCGCGGTGCTCGTCGCCGCGGCGCTCGGGCAGGGGGTGCGGCGCGCGATGCTGCACCGGGGGATCAACCAGTTCGGCGTGACGATGCTCGCGGCGGCGGTCGCGAGCATCGCTTACCTGGTCCTCGTCCTCGCGCTGTCGGAGATTGCCGGGGTCGACGGTGGCCACGAGGCGGGTTACGTCTCGGCGGTGCTGTTCCTCGTGCCCGGGTTCGCCCTCGTCACGGGGGCGCTCGACCTCGCCAAGCTCGACTTCTCCGCCGGGGTCGCCCGGGTCACGTACGCGCTCATGATCCTCGCCTCGGCCGCGCTGGCCGTGTGGGGGGTGTCGGCCGCGGCGGGGCTCGCCCCGGACCCGGTGCCGCCGCCCGGTCTCGCGGAGCCGCTTTTCCTCGGCCTGCGGAGCGTCGCGAGCTTCCTCGGGGTGCTCGGGTTCGCCCTGATGTTCAACAGCCCGTGGGCCATGGCGCTCGGGGCCGCGTCGATCGGGATGGTCGCGAACGTCGGTCGGCTGCTCCTCGTGGACGCCGACGTCGTGCCCCAGGCCGCCGCGGCGGCGGCCGCGCTGCTCGTGGGCCTGCTCGCGGCCACGGTCGCCCCGGCGCTGCGCGTCCCGCGCATCACGGTGTCGGTGCCGGCGGTCGTCATCATGGTCCCGGGAGTCACGGCCTACCGGGCGGTGTACGAGTTCAACACCGGTGCTACGGCGCAGGCGCTCGCCTACGCCGTCGAGGCCGGGCTGGTGATCGTCGCGCTCGCGATCGGTCTCGCCGTGGCCCGCATGCTCACCGACCGGGAGTGGACCTTCGAGCGTTAGGTGCCGGACGGCGGCCCGACGCCGCCGGGCCCGGCGGTTTGGTCTCGCGGCGACGCCCTTGTACCCTGGGCGACGCAGGTTCTCCCGTCGAACCTGCGAGGAGACGTCGCATAGTCAGGTCTAGTGCGCCACCCTGCTAAGGTGGTAACGGAGCAATCCGTTCGAGGGTTCAAATCCCTCCGTCTCCGCTCAGGAAGGTCCCGGCTGCCGAGCGCCCGGGGCCTTTTCTGTTGCCCGGAACCGAGCGCGTCGGCGCCCCACGGGCAAGGACGGTGGGGCGCCGACGGCTCCGGGGCGGGCTAGGCGCTCCCGGTGGTCGCGAGCGCGGACCGCACCACGAACCGGGAGGCGCCGGCCCCGGCGAGCACGAGTGCCGACGCGGCGGCGACGCACAGCAGGAACTGGACCACGACCCCGACGTTCGCGAACGCGTTGAGCCCGATCACGGGGACCATGAACAGGAGCGCGGCGAACGTCGCCACACCGACGCTCACGACGAGCGGGACGAGCGTCTCGCGGAAGCGCGCCTGGTCGAGCGTGCGCAGGTCCGTCCCGGACAGGACGAGCGTGCGGTACTCGTTGCGCTGGTCGATCACGCGCCCCGCCTGCATGACGCCCGTCGAGACGGCGGCGAGCACGCCTGCGATGGCGAGGGTGAGGAACCCGCCGGTCTTCATGTCGGTGAGGTACTGCACCTCGTCCGGGTCGGCGCCCATGCCCGGCTCCAGGAGCGCGAAGATGCTCGTCAGCCCGGCGATGAACGTCGCGAGCGCGACCCCGCCGACGGAGCGCCACGCCGTCTTCGGGTTGTCCACGATCCGCCGCCCGGCGAGCAGCGTCGGCACGCGTCGTGCCGAGCCTGCCGTCATCTTGCCCACGAGCCAGATGACGAACGGGCCGACGACGTTCACCGTCGCGAAGCCGACCAGCAGGATGACGGTGAGGACGGTCAGGACGACCGCCACGGACCCGAACGACAGGTTCGTCGCGACGATCAGCGCGACGAACGCGACGCCCATCGACAGCAGCCGGACGGCCTTGAGCCCCGGAGGCGTCACACGGGCCGCGACGCCGAGCGGGGTGATCGCCACGCGGCGCAGGCTGACGAGCGCCGAGACGAGTGCGATCGCGACGACGAGCACGACCGCGCCGAGCAGCGCGGGAACCCCCACCCAGAGCTCGCCGATCGCGAAGGTGCGGCCCTGGAAGCGGAGCTGCGCGACGAGGGGCAGCAGCGCGCCGTAGCCGAGCAGGCCGGCGAGTGCGCCGATCACAGCCTGTGCGGCGGCGTCGAGGGCGGTGAGGGTGGTGACCTGGCCCGTCGTCGCCCCCGCGAGGCGCAGCGCCGCGAGGCGGGCGTCGCGGCGCGCGACGGCGAGGCGCGCGGCCGCCGCGCCGAGCGTCACGAGCGGGATGAGCAGCAGGAGCGACGCGACGCCCGCGAGGAGCGGGTACTGCGTGGCGTACGGGGTGATGGCCGAGTCCATGCCCTCGCGCATGCCGTCGATGCCGCCGGCGCGCTCCAGGAACGCGTGGAAGCCGCCCATGACGACGAGCAGGATCGCCGTCGTCACGCCGAAGGCGATGATCGCGAGGACGTTCGTCAGGCCCTGCGGGTCGCGCTCGTCGGCGCTGCGGCGGCGCAGGAGCCACCAGAGGTCGACGGTCCTCATCGCGCGCTCTCCTGGCCGCTCTCGTGGCTCAGCGCGGAGGGGGTGGTGGGCGCGGCAGGAGCGCCGGGCACGTACCCCGCGGCGGGATGAACGGCCATCGCGGCCTGGGTGGCGGCGTCGTACGGGGCGGCGGGCGGCGCCGGCGGCAGGGGGGCGGGCTGCCCGACGGCGGCACTCGCCGTGGGCTGCTGCGCCGCGCCCGGCGCGGGCTGGGACCCGGGCGCGAAGAACTCGCCGGAGATGCGACCGTCGCGCATGGTCACGGTGCGGGTGCAGTGGCGCGCGACGCCCGCGTCGTGCGTGACGACGACGAGCGCGGCACCGGAGTCGCGGGTGGCGCGCGTGAGCACGTCGAGGACCTCGGCACCGGTCGACTGGTCGAGCGCCCCGGTGGGCTCGTCCGCGAAGACGACGCCGGGCGAGCCGACGAGCGCGCGCGCGATCGCGACGCGCTGGGCCTGGCCGCCGGAGAGCTCGCCCGGTCGGCGCTGCTCCATCCCGGCGAGGCCGAGGTGCGCGAGCCACCGTGCGGCGACGGCCGTCGCCTCCGTGCGCGCCGTGCCTGCGAGCATGAGCGGCAGGGCCGCGTTCTCGACCGCGGGCAGCTCGGGCAGGAGCTGGCCGGACTGGAAGACGAAACCGAAGTCCTGGCGGCGCAGGACTGTGCGACGCGCCTCGGAGAGCGTCGTCACGTCCTCACCCCGCCACGACACCGAGCCGGAGGTCGGGGTGATGATGCCCGCGAGGGCGTGCAGGAGCGTCGTCTTGCCGGAGCCGGACGGGCCCATGATCGCGAGCGACTCGCCCGGGTGGACCGTGAGGTTCACGCCCGCGAGGGCGTGCGTCGCGGTCTGGGCGGAGCCGTAGACCTTGGTGAGCGCGCTCGCGACGAGTGGCGAGCCGCCGGGGGCGGAGGAGGGGCCGGTGAACGTCATGGATCGATCGTCCGACGGCGGCCGGTCCTGCCGCGTCGGGCTGGGGACGGGACGTCGAGAGGCTCGCGTCCGACCCTGGGGGGACCGCCCGGCGCGCCGGGTGCGGCGAGGGTCGGACGGCGTGGCGTCCGTCACCCCGGGACTCTGAGGGCCGGATCGGTTTGGGTTCGGGGCGGGGACACGGTAGTGTTCTCGACGGCCGGTGAGCGATCAGCGGCGAGCAGGACCAGCGCCCGTAGCTCAACGGATAGAGCATCTGACTACGGATCAGAAGGTTGGGGGTTCGAATCCCTTCGGGCGCACCCCATGACGAACGGCCTCACCCGCACGGGTGGGGCCGTTCGTCGTTTCTCTCGGCTCCGTGCGCAGCGGGTGCCGGGCGCGGCGCTCGTAGACTGCGCCGGTGCGACCTTTGGACCGTGACGTGCGGGTGTGCTTCGTGGGTGACTCGTTCGTCGCCGGGGTCGGGGACGGGTCGGCGCTGGGCTGGGTCGGGCGGGTCGTGGCCGCTTCGGCGGCCCGAGGGCTGCCCCTGACCGCGTACAACCTGGGGGTACGGCGCGACACCTCGGAGCAGGTCGCGGAGCGCCTGGCTCGCGAGGTCGCGCCACGTCTCGCCCCGGCCGCGGAGCCGCGCGTGGTCGTCTCCTTCGGCGTCAACGACACCGCCCTCGGGGACGACGCCCGCCCGCGTGTCGACCTCGCGGGCTCCCGCGCGGCGCTGCGCCGCATCGCGGCGGACCTCGGCCCGGTCCCGCTGCTCCTGGTCGGTCCGGTCGCCGTGGACGACGACGACCACAACGCGCGCTCGGCCGCGCTGGACGCCGCGCTCCGCGACGAGGCGTCGACGCTCGGCGTGCCGTACGTCCCCGTGCTCGACCGGACGGCGCGGGACGCGACGTGGCGGCGCGAGGTGAGCGAGAGTGACGGTGCGCACCCGGGCGCGGCGGGCTACGCGGTCCTGGCGGGGATGGTCGAGGAACCGGTCCTCTCCTGGATCGGCTGAACTTCGCGTGGATCGGCTGAACGTCGCGCGGGGGACCTTGCGACGCGTGCGAGGTCGTCGCCGGATGCGCGCCGTCGCCGCCGGGGGCTCCCGATTTCCGCACGATCGTGCTACGTTCTCCGGGTGACCAAGGGCGACGAGACGCGGCAGGCGATCCTGCACCGTGGCGTGGAGGCCGCGTACCGCGTCGGGCTGACCGGGCTCACCATCGGCGAGCTCGCGTCGGCCACGGGCATGTCGAAGTCCGGCCTGTACGCGCACTTCCGCTCCAAGGAGTCGCTCCAGCTCGCGGTGCTCGGCCAGGCGCGCGCGGAGTTCATCGACACGGTGGTCGCGCCCGCGCTGCGCACCCCGCGCGGCGAGCCGCGGATGCGGGCGCTGTTCGAGGGGTGGCTCGCGTGCGACCTGCGCCAGGACCCCGGCGGTTGCCTCTTCGTCAAGGCAGCGACCGAGCTCTCCGCGCAGCAGGGCCCCGTGCGGGACCAGCTCGTGCGTGACCACCGCGACCTGTGCGACGCCGTCGCGCAGGTCTTCCGCACGTGCGTCGCGGAGGGTGGCTTCCGTGCCGACGCCGACCCGGAGCAGTTCGCCTCCGACCTCTACGGCGTCATGCTCGGGGTGAACCACGCGCACGTCTTCATGGCCGACCCGCTCGCCGAGGAGCGCGCCCGGCGTGCGTTCGAGGCCCTGCTCGACGCGGCGCGCACACCGGCGCCGGTCCCCGTCCGCTGACCGCAACCGTCTGCACCACCGACCGAGAGGAACCTCCCGTGGGCGTCTCAGGCTCGAAGAAAAGCACGACCGTTCGTGCCGATCGTCGTCGTGCGGCACGACGTCGCAAGGCCGCTCTCCAGCTCACGCTCGTCCGCGCACGCCTCGCCGCATTCCAGGCGGTCTCGCCGCGCCGGGCCGCGCGCCTCGCGCTCGACCTGTGGTGCACCCCGCCCGACGGCGCCGGGCGACGTCGGGACGACCGCACGACCCCCGGCACGCTCACCACGGTGACGACCGGCGCCGGGTCACGCGTCGTCGTCGAGACGTGGGCCGCGGCCGGAGCCGGCTCCGAGGAGCGGACGGGCCGTGACGGTGGCCCGACGGCGACCGGCTCTCTCGCCGAGGCAGGCGTCGTCTACCTGGCCCACGGGTGGGGCGGGTGGCGCGGCCAGCTCGGCGCGTTCGTCGAGCCCCTCCGGGCTGCCGGCTACCGCGTCGTCGCCTTCGACGCGCCGAGCCACGGCGATGCGGGTCCCGGCCGTCTCGGTCCGCGGCGCAGCACGATGCCCGAGCTCGCGGACGCCCTCGCCGCGGTGGTGCGGGAGCACGGCGACGCGACGGCCGTCGTCGCGCACTCGCTCGGCACCGCGACGACCGTCCTCGCGGTCCGCGACGGGCTGCCCGCGGAACGGCTCGTGCTCGTCGCGGCGATCGCCGACGTGCTGGGCGAGCTCGACGGGTTCGCCGACCTGCTCGGGCTCTCGCGCCCGACCCGCGAGCTGCTCTGCAGTCTGCTCTCCGACGTCGCCGGTCGGCCACTGGCCGAGCTGGACGTGCGCGACACCCTGCGGACCCACCCGGTCCCGCCCGCGCTCGTCGTGCACGACCGGGCGGACAAGGAGGTCCCGTACCCGGTCGGCGCAGCGCTCGCCGCGGCCTGGCCCGAGGGCGAGCTCCTCACGACCGAGGGGCTCGGGCACCACCGCCTGTTGCGCGACCCCGGGGTCGTGCGCGCCGTCGTGGACTACGTGACGCCCGTGCACCCCCACGAGCCGGTCGAGCACGACCTCGCGCGCCGCGGGGCCTGAGCGGGTCGTCGTCCCGGTCACCGGGACGAGCGCGACCCCGCGTCAGGCGGGCGGCACGTAGCCCGTGGCCCGCGTGAGGGCACGCGCCCGGTTCGAGCGGGAGAGCATCACGCAGCCCGGGATGAACGCGCCGAGCAGCACGGGCCCGCCGACGAGCATGACGGCCCAGACGACGATCGCCAGGTAGCCCGCGGCGGAGTTCTGCGACGGGTCGCTGTCGGCGTACGCGAGGAGGACGATGCTGAGGACCGCCGCCGCGACCATGAGCACGACGGGCACCCAGATCAGCGTCCACGCGGTCGTCCGGTACCGGCGCGTGAACGCCGCCGGCGGGAGGGTCGGCAGCGGAGGGTAGCCCGCGTGCGGCGATCCCGGCTGCGGGTATCCCTGGCGCGGGTGTCCGGGGTGTCCGGGCGGGGGCGGCCCCGGGGCGGGGCGCGCCGGAGGGTACGCGGCGCGGGGGTCCTGCTGCGGGTACGGGGGCGGCGAGGCGGTCACACCGTGTGGATACCAGTCCCCGGACGGGGGCGCCAGCGCCGTCCACGCCGGGTGGTCGCCGCGCGGTGGGCCGGACGGGCCACGTGAGGCGCGGGCGGGCCGTCGTCGGGGGCGGCGGGTAGCGTCGGGCCATGCCCTCGGACAAGGTGGACCTCAAGGCGCAGTACCGCGAGCTGTACGCCCCGCCGCGGGGACGGTTCGTCGAGGTGGACGTGCCGACGCTCGCCTACCTGGCGGTCGACGGCGAGGGCGACCCGAACACCTCGCCCGCCTACGCGGCGGCGGTCGAGGCGCTCTTCTCCGTCTCCTACGCGGTGAAGTTCGCGAGCAAGCGGGAGGGGCGCGACTACGTCGTCGGGCCGCTGGAGGGCCTGTGGGCGGCCGAGGACCCGGGCACGTTCGTGCGGCGGGAGAAGGACGCGTGGCGCTGGACGCTGCTGGTGCTCCAGCCCGACTGGGTGGACGAGGACCTCGTCGTCGTGGCCACGGAGACGGTCCGCGCGAAGAAGGACGCCCCGGCCGCGCTCGACCTCGTGCGGCGCACGAGCCTCACCGAGGGCCGGTCGGTGCAGACGCTGCACGTCGGGTCGTACGACGACGAGGGCCCGGTGCTCGCGGAGCTGCACGACGTCTACCTGCCCGAGCACGGGCTCACGTTCGCCGGGCCGCACCACGAGATCTACCTGAGCGACGTGCGCCGCACGGACCCGGCGAGGCTGCGCACGGTGCTGCGCCAGCCCGTCCGCCCGGCCTGACCCTCGACTCGGCGACCCGCCGACGACCTGCCGACGGCCCGGCCCTCACGCGGCCGAGCGGCGGCGTGCCCAGGCGAGGTCGGTGTCGTCGAGCACGTCGGTGAGGCGGCGGCCCGCGAGCGTGCGCGCCCAGGCGGTGGACGCGCCGTCGGGCATGGCCTCCTGGAGCACCCACTCGCGCACGCCGAGGCGACGCAGGTGCGTGCCGAGCGCGAGGAGCTCGGTGCGGGAGTGCACGCTCGGGTCGACCGTGGTGCGCACCTCGTGGTCGACGCCGGAGCGCAGCAGCACCGTCAGCGCCTCGAACGCGCGGCGCCCGGACGGGATCGTCCCGGTGACGACGGGGTAGCGCGAGGGCAGGTGCTTGATGTCGAGGCCCACCCAGTCCACGAACGGCAGGAGCCGCGCGAGCCGCGCGGGCCAGGGGCCGGCGGTGTGCAGCCCGACGTCGAGGCCGAGGCCGCGCACGTCGTCGATCGCGCCGAGCAGACCGGGGTGGAGCGTCGGCTCGCCGCCCGAGAACACGACGCCGTCGAGCAGCCGACGGCGCGGGGCGAGGAACGCGACGACCTCGGACCACGGGACCGCGTCACCGGGCGGCGGCGACCCGTGGGCCGCGACCGCGCACAGGCCCGGGTGGTGGCAGTACCCGCAGTGCCACGGGCAGCCTTGCGTGAGGACCGTGGCGACCCGCCGCCCGGGCCAGTCCGTGACGGACAACCGGTTCACTCCGGCGACCACGAGGCCGGGGCGGGTCATCGGCGGCTCCTTCCGACGCACGACTGCCCGGGAGTCCGACGGGTCGGGGTGCCCGCCGCGCTGCCAGGACCTCGAACGTAGCGCCGCCGCCCGGTGCACCGGACCGGTCGAAGGTCCCGACCTGCCCGGCGCACGACGGTGGTCCCGGCCGGGGCGCTCAACCCGACGGCGGACCGCCGAACCCGCCCCCGCCCTGCGGGAACCCGCCGCCGGGGAAGCCCCCGCCGGGGACGTCCCCGCGCGCGTCCGAGCCGTCCGAGCCCAGCCCGGTCAGCCCCGACGACTCGTCGTCGTCCTGGACGAGCTGCTGGGCGAGGTCCGCGAGCACGACCTCGTCGCCGGCCGAGAGACCGTCCGTGATCTCGGTGAGCTCCGGCCCGACGGCGCCCGTCGTCACGGTCACGGTGCGGACGTCGGCGCCGTCGAGCACCCGGACCGTGCGCGCCGACCCGTCGGCCGCCACGGCGGACGTGGGCACGACGAGCACGTCGTCCACGTCGGCGACGGCGATGGTGGCGGCCGCGGACGCCCCCTCCGGCAGCTCGCCGTCGACCCGGTCGAGCGCGACGGTCGCCGCGTAGGACGGGGTCGAGGTCTGGGAGTCGCTGAGCACCGCGATGCTGCTCACGGTCCCCGTGTACTCGGCGCCGGTCGCCGGGACGGTCGCCGTGACGGCCTGCCCGACCGACACGACCTTCACGTCCGCGAGGTCGAGCGTGGACGACAGCACGTACCCGCCGTCTCCGAGGATCGTCACCGCGACGTCGCTCGTGCCGACCGACGTCCCGGCGGCCACGTCGACCTGCGCCACGGTCCCGGCGATCGGTGCGGTGAGCGTCCCCGCGGCGGCGGCGGCCTCCGCGACGTCCACCTGCCGCTCCGCGACCGTCACGGCGGCGCGGTCGGCGAGGATGCGCTCGGCCGTGACGGTTCCCGACGAGGTCGCGCGCCCGGCGGCACCGCTTCCCGACGGCGCGGAGCCCGCGGAGGGTTGGTCGTCGCCGCCCGACGAGCCGCCCGACGAGCCGCCCGACGCACCTCCCGGCGCCGCGCCGGACGTCCCGCCCGAGGGTGCCCCGGAGGCGCCCCCCGACGGCGCGGCGGTGCCCGGGCCGGGCGTCGTCGCGGAGCCGCCCGAGCCGGAGCCCCCTGAGCCCCCGGTCCCGCCGCTGCCGCCGGCCCCGGCCTCCTGCGCGTCGAGGAGGGCCCGGACCGCGGCGTCGAGCGCGGCGGACCGCTCGCCGAGCGTGGCGACGGTGTCGTCGAGGTCGGCGACGAGGTCGACGAGCACGCCCTGCGCGGTGCCCGTCGTCCGCTGGGCGGCGTCGGTAGCGACCAGCGCCTCCTGCGCGGCGACGACCGCCGCGGCGCACGCGGCGAGGTCGTCGGCGGTGGCCGCCGCACCGGCGTCGGCACCGAGGACGACGGCGCACGCGCCCTGGTCGCCCGTGGCAGCCTCGACGGCCGCTCCCGAGGCGCCGAGCGCCGTCGTGCCGGCGAGCACCGCGTCCTCGACGGACGCGTACCCGGCGAGCAGGGCGTCCTGCGCCGCCTGCACGTCCGCCTGCGCGGCGGCGAGCGCGTCGCGCGCGGCGACGACGGCCCGCTCGGCCGCGGCGGCGCTGCTCGCGTCCACGGCCACGGCACGCGTCTCGCCGGTGCTCGTGGTGCCGACGACCAGGACCGCGGAGCCCGCGGCAGAGCTCGCGCCGACGCCCCCGGTACCGGACGCGCCGGACGCGGCGCTCGTCGACGAGGTGCTCGACGAGGTGCTCGACGACGCGCTCGACGAGGTGCCCGACGCCTGTGCCTCGAGGTCGTCCGCCAGCACCTGCTGCGCGTCGGCGAGCGTCTGCCGCGCGTCGTCGACCGCGTCCTGGAGGTCGTCGGCGTCCAGGGTCGCGAGGACGTCGCCCGCCTCGACGCGGTCGCCCGCCGCGACGGCGACGGTCGCGACCGTCCCCGACGTGCCGAACGTCGCGTCCGCGCGGGCCGCCGACGCGACCGTGGCGCTCGTGGACACCTGCTGCGCGACGTCGCCCGTCGCGACGGTCGCGGTGCGGTACTGGGCGTCCGCGGGACGCAGCGCGTAGGCGGCACCGCCCACGCCCACCACCGCGACCGCCACGCCCGCCGCGACGAGCCGGTGGCGCCGTGACCGGCGACGCCGACGGACGACCGCGTCACGCATCGCTACCACCGGCACCCCGGTCGCCCTGGCCCCGCTCCTGGCCGTCGCGACCGCCGGGGAAGCCCCCGGGGAAGCCGCTCGTGCAGCCGTCGTCGCCCGGCACGGAGAGGGTCAGGCTCGTCGCGGTGAGTGTGCCGTCGTCCCCGCTCTCGCCCTGCGCGCTGACGCACTGCCCGACGACGACGTCGTCGCCCGACCCGGCGCGCTGGACCGTGTAGGCGGTCGCGTCGTCGACCGTCACGGTCTCCTCGCCGCTCTTGCCCTCCGGCGTGGTCGTGCGCACCGTGATCGTGGCGCCGTCGACGGCGGTGACGAGTCCCGTCGTCAGGCCACCGAAGCCGCCACCCGGGCGCCCCTCGCCGTCGGGTGCGCCGGACGGCGCGTCGGTCGGTGCGCCGTCCGGCCGCTCGGGAAGGTCGGTGGGCAGGTCGCTCGGCGCCCCGTCGGGGCGCTCGCCGCCGGGGAACCCGCCGCCTGCGACGGCGCCTCCCAGGCCGCCGGCGCACTCGCCGTCGACCGGATCGCTCACGGACACGGTCGCGACCGCCGCGTCCTCGGTCGTGTCGTCGCTCTCGCCACCGGGCGCGGCGCCCGGGGTGCCGGTCAGGACCACGACGCACGACCCGACGGCCACGTCGGCGAGCGTGCCGTCCACGGTCACGGTGACGGTCGTGCCGTCAGACCACGAGACCGCGGTCTGGGACTCGCCGTCCTGGACCTGCGCCGTCGTGCCGTCGACGGCGGCGACCTCGCCCGAGACGCCGGGCGTGCGACCGCCACCGCCCGGGACGGCGTCGTCGGGTGCGCCGTCCTCGGCGGACGAGGAGGACGTCGCGGGATCGGGGGTCGCGGCGCCGGAGGCCGAGCAGGCCGTGAGGGCGAGGGCGAGCCCGACGGCGCCCGTCGCGACGAGCGCGGCGCGCGAGCGTCGCCGGGACGCGCCGACGGGTACGCGGCCAGGCACGGGGTCGGCGGTGGGGCGGGGGAGAGGGGGAGCGGTGGTGCGCGGGGTCATGGGAGTCTCCGGTTCGGGAAGGTGGGGCGCTGCGGGCACGCGGTCACTCGCTCCGCAGCGCGTCGATGGGCGCGAGGCGCGCGGCCCGCACGGCGGGGTAGACGCCGAACACGAGCCCGATGGCGAGCGCGACGGCGATCGAGCCGCCGACCGCGAGGGGCGAGACGACGATCGACGAGCCCAGGGCGGCGGGGAGCGTGAGCGCGGCGACGACGCCGAGGAGCGCACCGACGAGACCGCCGGTGACGCCGAGGATCGACGCCTCCGTGAGGAACTGGCGGCGGATGGCGCCGGGTGGGGCACCGAGCGCCTTGCGCAGGCCGATCTCGCGCGTCCGCTCCGTGACGGACACGAGCATGATGTTCATGACGCCGATGCCGCCGACGAGCAGGGACAGGCCCGCGACGCCCGCGAGCAGGACGGTCAGGGTGCGGTAGACCGACGTCGCCGTGGACACGAGCGAGTCCTGGGAGTCGATCGTGAAGTCGGCCGCGTCCGCGCTGCTCGCGCCGTGCAGCGCGAGGAGCAGGGACTCGGCCTCCTGGTGGGCCGCGGAGATCGCGTCGGTGTCGGTCGCCTTGAGGTAGATGGTGCTGACCGACGTGTCGGTGCCGCCCGTGACGGCCGACGTCATCGCCGTGAGGGACACGACCGCCGTGTCGTCGAGGTTGGTCGACGCGCTCGACCCGGCCGCCTCGAGCACGCCGACGACGTCGAACGTCGTCCCGGCGATGCTCACCGTGCGGCCGACGACGTCCGCCCGGCCGAACAGCTCGGTCGCCGTCTCGGGACCCAGGACGACCTCGTCGGTCGACGCGGGGTCGACGAACTCCCCGGACGCGAGCTCGCGTGAGCGCACCTCGAGCCAGTCGCCCGTGACGCCCGCGACGGTCGTGGTCCAGTTGGCGTCGCCCGCCTCGAGCGACTGGGACGACTCCTTCTCCGCGGCGACCGCCGCGACGTCGGGCACGGCCACGTCCGAGGCGAGCGCCTCGGCGTCGGCCACGGTGAGGGTGGAGGCGGAGCCGAACCCGCCCCGCAGCCCTGACGAGTCGGTCGACGACCCGGGCGTGACGATGAGCAGGTTCGACCCGAGCGCGCTGATGTCCTCGGACACGTCCTTCTGCGTCCCGAGCCCGAGCCCGACCGTGAGGATCACGGCGGCGATCCCGATGAGGATGCCGAGCACCGTGAGGAGCGAGCGCATCGTGTGCGCGCGGATCGCGTGCCACGCCGTGGCGGCGGTCTCGGTCCAGCTCATGCCGCGACCACCCGCTCGTCCGACGTCACGAGGCCGTCGAGCACGCGCACGACCCGCCGGGACCGCTGCGCGACCTCGTGCTCGTGCGTGATGAGGACGATCGTGCGGCCCTGCGCGTGCAGGGCGTCGAGGAGGTCGAGCACGTCCGCCGTGGAGCGCGAGTCGAGGTTGCCCGTCGGCTCGTCCGCGAGGACGAGCGCCGGCTCGCCGACGAGCGCCCGCGCGACCGCGACGCGCTGCTGCTGTCCGCCCGAGAGCTGGCCGGGGCGGTTCGCCGTGCGGTCGGCGAGCCCGACGCGCGCGAGCGCCTCCGCGGCCCGGTCGCGGCGCTCCGCCGGGGCGACGCCCCGGTAGACGAGCGGGAGCTCGACGTTGCGCAGCGCCGACAGCGACGGCAGCAGGTTGAACTGCTGGAACACGAACCCGATCTGCTCGTTGCGCACGCTCGCGAGGTCGGTCTCGTCCATGTCGGCCACGTCGTCGCCCGCGAGCCGGTACGTGCCCGAGGTGAGCGTGTCGAGGCAGCCGAGCACGTTCATGAGCGTCGACTTGCCCGAGCCGGACGGCCCGACGATCGCCACGTACTCGCCGCGCTCGATCCGCAGGTCGACGCCGCGCAGCGCCTCGAACTCGAGGTCGCCCGTGCGGTAGGTCTTGCGCGCGCCGCGCAGGTCGATGACGGGCGCGGGCCCCGGCGTCGTGTCCCGGGCCGCGAGCCCGACGGCGGTGGCCGCCGCCGCGGTCACGAGTTCCCGCCCTGGCCGGGACGGGCGCCCATCTGGGACGGGTCGAACCCCTCGGGGAAGCCCTGTCCGCCGCCCTGCCCGCCCATCGGAAGCTGGGACGGGTCGAAGCCCTCGGGGAACCCCTGCCCGCCCGTGCCGCCCTGCTCGCCGACCTGCCCTCGGCCCGCGCCGGGCGTGAACGCCGTGTACTGCACGGTGTCGCCCTCGGCGAGGCCCGAGACGATCTCGACGGACTGGCCCGACGTCTCGCCCGTCTCGACGACCTGCTCGGAGGTGGAACCGTCGTCGGCCACGAGCGTGACCACGGACCCACCGTCGTCGTTCGTCGAGACCGCGGCGGCGGGGACGGAGAGCACGTCGGTGCGGCGCTCGGTGACGATCGAGACGTCGACGCTCACACCGTCGTACAGACCTTCGGGGCTGCCGGTGACGGTGATCGAGACCGGGTACGCGACCGCGCCCTGGGTCGTGGACGGCAGGCGACCGATCTCGCTCACCGTGCCGAACACGGTGTCGGCGAGGTCGTCCGAGGTCATCTCGACCTGGTCGCCCGTCTCGATCGCCGCGACGTCGGCCTCGCCCACGCTCACGTCGACGGTCCACGCGTCGGTGCCCACGATCGTGAAGGCGGCGGTGTCGGACGAGCCCGACGACGCGCTGCTGCCGGACCCGCCGGTCGACGCCCCGGGCACCGTGCCGGTGCCGCCGGGCGAGCCCGACCCGGTCGACGCGGACGAGCCCGTCGAGCCGACGGTGTCGCCGACGGCGACGCCGACCGACGTCACGAGACCGGCGGCCGGGGCAGCGAGGGTCGCGTCGGCCATCGCCGCGTCGGCGTCGTCGTACGCCTGCTGCGCGACCGCGACGGCGGACTCGCGCGCCTCGACCGCGGCCCCGGCGGCGTCGCTGCCGTCGTCCGACTCCTGCGCGTCGGCGAGGTCGGCCTGCGCCTGCGCGAGGTCGGCGTTCGCCTGCGCGAGCGCGGCGTCGAGCTGGAGGGTGTCGAGGGTGGCGAGCGTCTGGCCCGCCTCGACCGTGTCGCCCGCGGCGACCTCGACCGTCAGCACGGTGCCCGCCGCCGCGAACGAGACGTCCTCCTGGACGCTCGGGGTGAGCGTGCCCGTGGTCGTCACGGTCTGCTCGAACGTGGCCGTGGTCGCCTGCGCGGTGACGGGCTGCGCGGCGCCCGCCTCCTGGGCCGACGACGCACGGGGCCGCAGGACCGTGAGGTACACAACGAGCGCGGCGACGACGACGAGGGCGACCGCGCCGACGACGAGCGCGCGACGGCGCGGGCGCGGGCCGCGGAGCCGACGCGCGAGGCGCTCGCGGCGTGTGCCGACGGTGCCCTCGTCCGGCGTCGTGCCATCGCCGGGACCGGGCGCCGGCCCGGGGTCGGTGCCCGCCGAGGTGCCGGGCGGGTGGTCGGGGGAGGTCCCCCTCGGTGCGGTCGCGGACGACCGTGCGCGTTGCTGCAGCACCCTCGTCTCCCTGGCTCGGTGCCACCGGGTCGGCGGCGGTCGATCGGGAGGCTAGGGACGCAGGGTGGGGCGAACGTAGCGCGGGGCTGTGCGCAGGCTATGAGCACGTGGTCCTCGACATGGCCGAACCCGGGGTCGCTCCTCGATCCGGAGGTGGATCGGGGAGCGACCCCGGGTTCGGGGTGGGCCGGCCGTGGGTCAGCCGCAGGTCGGCTGGCCGTGCTCCGGCGTCGCGACGGTCTCGCGCTCGTCGGCGTCGTCGGTCGGCGCGGCGGTGACGGTCACGGGACCGTCCGTGGCGTCGCCGCGCACGGCGAAGGACTGGTACGCGTTCTTGCCGGGGGCCACCGACGGGAAGCTCTTCGAGCCCCACGGCGTGGCGACCTCGACGTCGAGGCGCGCGTCGTCGTCGTTCACGACCCGCACCGCGACGTACGGCTTACCGCCGAGGCACCGGACCTCCGCCGTCGCGGTGACGGCGACGGCGGCCGGCGACGTCGGGTCGGCCGCGCCGGGCGCGAGCACCCGCAGCGCGGTGAGCCCCGGGTCGCCGTCCTGCCACGACGTGCTCAGCGCGACGTACCGGGCCGTGCGGTCGACGGCGAGCGTGCCGCGGACGTCACCGGCGCCGATCGTGCCGACGTCGGTGAAGGTCAGGCCGTCGTCGCTCACGGAGACGACCGACTCCGGCGCCCCGCCGCGCTCCCACGCGGCGACGACGGTGCCGATCTCGCGCGGCGTGCCCAGGTCGGTGACCATGCGGCCGTCCGGTCCGGGGACCCACGTCGTGGCGGCGTCGCCGTCCACGGCGAGCGAGGGCGACGTCATGCCCTCGGGCAGCACCGACGCGGGGAACGTGAGGGTGCTCAGCGCGCGGTCCGCGACCGGGAACGGCGTCGCGTCCCGGAACATGACCCGCGTGCCCGACGGCGTCGCCCCGACCGTGCGGGTCGCGCCCGTCTCGGCGTGGCGCAGCTCGACCGGCGTGCCGTCGCCGCTCACGCGGAACGAGCGGGCGTCGGCGACGGCGACCGTGACCCCGGCGGGGGTCTGCCCGGCAGGCGTGGCGACCGTCGCGCGCGGCGCGAGGACGACCGCGTCGCCCGCGGGGACGGTGACCGCGATCGTCGAGGCGTCCGCCCCGACGGTCTGCGTGCCCGCGTAGACAGGGACGGCCCCGCCGTCGTGCGGGACGGTGAGCGTCGTCGCGACGTCCGCGCCCGTGAGGTTGAACGCCACGACGTACTCGTCGACGGCGCTCACGAGCACCGCCGGGTCCTCGGCCGTGGGCACGCGGGCCCCGGCCTGCGCGGCGGTCGCCGCGGCGTCGCCCGGGACCATCTCGACGAGCCGGGGGCCGGTCGCGCCGTCCGTGAGCCGCACGACGTGCCGCGTGTCGCTCGCGCGCGACACGGTCACGGGCGCGTCCGAGCCGCGTACGACGAACCCGGCCTCGCCCTCCACGTTGAGCCAGTCGCCCTCGCTGCGCAGCACCTGGTCGCCCGTGTACCGGAACGACGCGGCGTCGTGCCACGTCTGCCCGTCGAGAGACGTCTGGACGCGGTACTCCTGGCCCGCGGCGACCTCCCAGCCGAGCTGTACCTGGCTCACCGCGGTGGGCGCCCCGAGATCGACCTGGACCCACGAGTCGGGCTTCGTACGGTCCGCGACCGACACGGCCCAGCGGGTCGTGGCCGAGCCGTCGGTCACGGCGCTCGCGGGGTTCGACCCGTTGGCGCTCGACGCCGAGGCCGGCTTGCCCGCGGCGACGTCGGCACCCGTCGGGGAGAACGCGCGCAGGTGGTAGAGCGAGTAGCCGTACGCCGCGTCACCGCGCACGCCCTGCATGCGGACGTAGCGCGTGGTGACCGGCGCGGGCTCGTCCGCACCCTCGGGCGTGAGGTCCACGGTGTCGAGGCGCGCGACGTTCACGTCCGCCGGGGCCTTGCCGTAGGCGGTCGCGGTGGTCCAGGTCTGGCCGTCGGTCGACGTCTGGACGAGGTACCGCGCGCCCGCGCTCGCCTCCCAGGCGAACCGGACGCCGCCGACGGTGGTCTCCTCGCCGAGGTCGACCTGGATCCACGAGTCGGGCCGCATGCGCTCGCCGACCGCGACGGCCCAGCGGGTCGACGGGTTGCCGTCCGTGACGCGCGCGGCCTGGCGGCCGCCCGCGACGTCCTGGCTCGACGCCGTCGCGACCTTGCCGGCCGCGAGGTCGGTCGCCGACCCCTCGTCCGCGCCGTAGGCGTGGAACGCGAACATCGAGTAGCCGTACTGCGGGTGGCCCTGCTGGCCGAGGAGCCGCACGTACCGCGCCGTGACGGGCGCGAACGTGAGGTCGTCGACGCGCGCGGCCTTGGCGTCCGCCGGGTCGGCGGGCCGGGTGACGGGCAGCGTCGCGGTGGTCTCGCCCTCGGCGGTCGTGTAGGTGCGCGACCCGTCGAGCCCGGAGTAGCCGTTCATGTCGAGGTTGCGGACGGACAGGCTCGCGTCCTCCGTGCCGGCGCCGGTCGACGCGTAGACGGCGGCCCCGGTCGGGAGCGTCACCTGGCCCGCGTAGCCGCTACCGACGCGGAACACCGACGACGTGCCCTCGAAGCCGTCGCGCGGCTCCGTGTAGGTCGTCACGTGCCGCTCGTCGACGGTCGCGCCGGTGGTGGGGTAGAGGTACGGGGTCGAGCCCGAGACGTGGAAGAGCCACGAGTCGTGCGACGGGACCCACGGGAACTTGACGAAGCCCTTGCGGCTCGACGCCGCGGCCCAGGCGTCCGCGGTCTGCTGGACCGTCAGGCCAGGGCCGGCACCGAAGTCGCGCACCCCGGCGAGGCGCTCGAAGAAATCGTCCTGCGGCGTCGGCTCGACCGGGCCCTCGGGGGACTCGGCGGCCTCGACGTGCAGGAGGTAGGAGATGGCGATCTCCGCGCGCGCCTCGGGCTCGTACTTGGGCTCGCCCGAGAACTTCGCGAGCCGGTAGACCGGCGCGTAGGACTGGTAGTCCGCGAGCGCGGCGGCGAGGTTCGCCTCGGCGCGCGCGGCGTCGGGGTCGCGCAGCACCTGGCCGAGGAACGCCATGGGGATGGCGTCGCGGCCGTAGAGGAACTCGCGGTCCGCGACCATCGGCATGAACGGCTCGCCCGCGTCGGACATGACGAGCTTGATCGACTCCCACAGCTCCGCCGAGTTGGGCTGGTGCGTGAGGATCTCCGGCAGCGGCTCGTCGCGCAGCAGGAAGTGGATCGCGTTGCGCCCGCCGGACCGCCAGATGTCGGACTGGTAGTGCGGGCCGAACGACCCGTGGTTCTCCACGAGGTAGGTGTCGTGGATGGTCTGCATCGTGTTGGTCGACACGGGCTTGCCCGCGACGACGGCCGGGTTGTTGCGGTCGGCCGTCGGCTGGCCCGCGGCGCTGCGGCCCCAGTCGCCGAGCTGCTCGGCCCAGCGTGCGGCGTCGGGGTCGTCGGGCGCCCAGGCGAGGCCGGGCGCGAGGGCCTGCGTGTAGACGCCGACCTCCTCCTGCGCGGTGTCGCCCTCGTGCTTGCCCGTCGGCCAGTCGGCGGTCCAGGAGCCCGAGAGCGGGTCCTTGCCGAAGTCGAGGTCGGCCGTGTACGACGACTGGCTCGTCGCGATGGTGGTGAGGTTCGCCTGCGTCGTCGCGTCGAGCTCGTCCCACAGGAGGGTCCCGGCCGCGAGGAAGTACGACTGGAACGTCGAGTCCCAGAACAGCCTCTTGCCCCACGTGCCCGCCGTCGGGTCGACGAACCGGTTGGTCGCCGCGTAGTGCCGGATCGTGGCGAGCGTGTGCGCGCGGAGCGTCTCCTCGGAGACGCCCGCGAGCTCCGCGTCGTACTGACCGTGGGTCAGGAGCACCGCGTTGCCCAGCACGACGGCGAAGTTGAAGTCCTTGAGCTGGTACACCCCGGCGGGCTCGTCCCAGACGGACTCGACCCAGCGGGTGTGGCGCAGCAGCGCGCCGTAGTAGTCGGCGGCCGTCGCGTCGGGGGCGCCGAACGCGGGGGCGGCGTCGAGCGTCGCCGTGGCGGCAGGCGAGGCGGCCGACGGCGCTCCCTGCGCGACCGCGGGCGTGAGCAGCAGGGCCCCGGCGGTCGCGAGCGCGACGGCGGCGGTGGCGCGGCGGCGTGCGCGCCGTCCTGGCGGTGGGGCGGGCGGACGGGTCATGGGGGCCTCCGGGCGTCGTCGAGCGGCAACGGTGCTGGTGCTCGGGCGGGTGGTACGGGTGCGGGCGGGGTGCGTGGGGGTGGTGCGGGGTTCGCGCGGGGAGCGTCGGTCCAGGGTCGGACGACCGGCGCCCCCGCGCGGGTCGGGGGGCGCTGCTCAGGCGGAGCGGGGGGTGCTCACGGGTGCGTTCCTCTCGGTGGTGCGGCGTCGCACGCTGTGGCGCGAGGCCACCTGACAGCGCTGTCGAATGGAGTATAGGCGGCGATCCCCCGGGAGTGAAGGGAGAGCCGCGGACTTCGCCCGGTCGGTCGTCGCGACGACCGACCGGGCGGTCCGCTCAGCCGCAGTCGACGGCGGGCACGTCGACCGAGACCTGCGCGTCCACGGGCTCTCCGCCCAGCTCGCCGTGGGCGGTCACGACCGCGGTCGTCGCCTCGACGGCCTGCGCCCGCGTCGCGAACGACTGGTAGCCGGACGCGCCGGGCACGACGTCGGAGACCGTGCGCTCGCCGAACGCGGTCGCCAGGCCGAGCGAGAGCCCGACCGGGACGTCCTCGCCGTTGAGCGCGCGCAGGGCGATGTACGCCTTGCCCGCCAGGCACCGCGGCTGCACCTCGACCCGGACGTCGGCGGCGGTGCCGGCGGCACCCCCGGCCGACCCGACGACGACCCCGCGGTCGGGCACGAGCCGCACGTGGTCCACGTTCACGTTGCCCGTGTCGCCGCGGTCGTAGCGCAGGCCGACGCGGGTCGTTCCCTCGCCCACGGTCACGCGGACCGGCTCCGTGAGGCCCCAGCGACGCCAGCGCTCGGCGTCCTGGCCGAGGTTCGGGAACGGGACGGGCCTGGCGGACACGCCGTCGACCGTGAGCGAGAGCTGGCGGTCGAGCGGTGCGACGACCATGCCGTTGGCGTAGCGGAAGCTCACCTCGTAGGTGGTTCCCGGCGCGACGTCCGCGACGTCCACGGCGAACGCCGCACCCTCGCGACTGAGGGTCCGCACGAAGCCGGTCCCCGTGTAGCCGGGGTGCTCGGTCGTCGTGATCGCGCCCCCGCTCAGGGTCCCGGCCTCGGCCTCGAGCACGAGCTCCTCACGCTGGGCCGCGACGAGCCCGCCCAGGGTCTCGACCGCGGGCCCGGCGGGCAGCGCGGCGAGCGCGGCGGCCGCCCGGTCGAGAGCCCTGCCCACGGCCGCGTCGTCGTCGCGCGTCGCGGCACGGACCGCGGCGGCCAGCGGCGCGCGCGCGGCGGCCGCGTCGCTCTCCGCGAGGTCGCCCGCCTCCTCGGCCGCGTGCAGCGTGGCGAGCATGCGCGGCAGCCCGACCCGCTCGCCGAGCCACGGCGCGACCGCGGCGTCGAGCGTCGCGAGCGCGGAGCCCCCGACCTGCTCGCTCGAGCGCGTGAGCAGGACCGTCCGCACGCTCTGGGCGGCGACCCGGGCGGCGCCCAGGTCGGCGTCGGCCGCCGCGGCGACGAGCGCCCCGACGCGGGTCGAGAGCAGCCCCGCCGTCGCGGGGTCGAGGCCGCCGTCCGCCCGGGCGGCGGCCACGAGGGCCTCCAGGGCAGCGCCGTCCGGGTACGGCAGGAGCGCCGCCCGGGCGGGTTCGCCCGACGCGCCGTCCACCCCGGCGACGGCGAGCTCGTTGTGCTCCGCGTAGGAGACGTCGGCCGCGTCGAGCGTGAACGAGAGCTCCCGGGCCTGGCCGCCGCCGACCCGTGCGGTCGTGCCCGCGACCCTCTCGCCGTCGAGGACCAGGTGCGCCTCGGCGACCGTGGTCCCCGCGTTGGCGACCTCGGCCGAGACGCTCACGGTGCCGGTGGCCGGGTCGAACGTGGCCTGCGGCGCGCCCGTGAGGTCGAGACGGGCCCGCTCGTACGGCGCCAGCGCGGCGAGGTCCTCCGCGGTGGCCGGCCGGAGCCGGACCGCCTGCCCGCCCGCCCCGACGAGCGACGCGCTGAGGACGTCGTCCGAGGTCACGAGGGACCGCGTGACCTCGACCGCGGTGGGGTTGCCCTTCCAGCTCGCGTCCTGGGCGTCGGCCCAGACCTCCGCGACGTACGTGACGCCGTCGTCCAGCATGTCCAGCGGGACGTCGAGCGTGCGGTCGACCTCGTCGGTCACGACGCCCACGTACCAGGTGTCGCCGCTGCGGCGGGCGGTCGTGACGTGGTCGCCGATCTGCGCGTCCACGCGCGAGTCGTCCCACGTCGCGGGCATGCCGCGCAGGTACTCGAACGCCTCCGCGTGCTTCGCGTAGTTCTCCGGCGTGTCCGCGAGCATCTGGAGCGGGCTGTAGAAGGTCGTGTAGAGCGCGAGCTGGGTGGCCGTGGTCGTCTGCACCCGCGTGTTGAGCCCTGCCGGGTCCCACAGCACGTCGAGGACCCCCGGCGTGTAGTCGGCCGGGCCGCCGATCCAGCGCGTGAACGGCAGGATGGTCGCCTGCTCCGGCGGGTTGCCGTTCGCGCCCATGTAGTTCTGCTGCTCCATGCCCGCGACGCCCTCGCCGGTCATCATGTTGGGCCAGGTGCGGTCCTTGCCCGTGGGCTTGATCGCCTCGTGCGCGTTGACGGAGATGCCGTGCCGGGCCGCCGCCTCGACGACGCGCTGGTAGTGCTTGACGGCCTCCTGGTCGTAGTGGCTGCGGTTGACGCCGCCGAGCTGGAAGCGGGTCGCGTAGCCCGTCTTGATCGCGTGGATCCCCCACTCCTCGTACTGGGAGAAGATCCGCTCGAGGTTCTGGTCGTAGTAGTCGACGTAGCCGCGGGTCTCGTTGTGCGCGACGAACCCGACGCCCTTCTCGGCGCCGTAGCGCAGCACCTCGTCGAGGTCGACGTCGGGCATCGGCGTCGTGAAGTCCTGGTTGGTCCAGGATCCCCCGGCGTTGGTGTTCCAGCCCTCCGCGAGCACGTACCGCGCCCCCGCGTCCGCCGCGAGGTCGATGTAGTCCTTGATCCGTGCGGTCGTGGCGCCGTGCTTGGCGCCCGCGGTCCAGGTCGTGTCGCGGCGCTGGAGCTCCCACCACACGCCGGTGTACGTCCCCGCCTCGATCCAGTCGGCCGTGTCGGCGGTGCCGTCGCCGTCGGAGTCGACGTCGCAGACGGCGCAGGGCGGGTTGAGGTTCTGCACCAGGTGCGACTCGGCGAGGTCGCCCGCCGCGCGTCCCACCTGCACCGTGCGCCAGGGCGTCACGACGTCCTTCTCGCGGGCGTCGAGCACCGCCTTGGTGCCGTCCGGCAACGCGACGAGCTCGCTCACCAGGGTCCCGGGCGTCGCCCCGCGGACGAGCGTCATGCTCGCGTAGTCCGTGAGGTCGGCCTCGTGGACCGCGAGGAACATGTCGTCGCCGCGGGAGAGCGTGAGGGGCGTCTGCGCGTCGGGGACGTCCCCGACCGGTGCCGTCCGGTAGTGCTTCTCGTCCGCGTTCCAGTCCTTGCCGGCGCGGATGAAGTACGCGGTGAGGTCAGCCGGCAGCGCGAACTCGGTCCGCTCGGCCGTCACGACGAACGGGCCGCCCGCGAGCGCGTCCTGGCGGGGCAGGACGTAGCGGAACCCGACGCCGTCGTCGAACACCCGGACCACGACGTCCAGCGCCAGGCCGGAGGAGTGGCGCGCGTGCACGGTCAGCTCGTTCGCGTGGTTGCGCACCGACGAGCTCGTGCCCCACGCGGGGGTCCACGTCTCGTCGATCTCGTCGCGCTCGACGGACTCGACCGTCATCCCGGACGTGAGGTCGGCGTCGGGGCCTCGCAGCACGAGGCCGAGACCGGAGGCGCCGACGACGGTCGTCGTGCCGTCCCGCACGACGTCGTAGGTGAGACGCCCGTCGACGACGCCGACCGTGAGGTCGAGGCTGCCGTCGGGCGACGAGACCTCGTGCCCGTCGAGCCGGTCGACGGCCGACGCGGCGGCGAGGGCGACCGGTGCGCCGGGCGCGGCGAGCGCGGGGGTCGCGGCGCCGACGGGCGCGACGAGCGCGAGCGCGAGGGCGGCGCCGGACAGCAGCCGGCCGCGGCGTCGTGCGGTGGGTGGGGGCGGGGTGGGGTCGTGCGACATGCGGTACACGGGGCTCCTTGAGACGTCGTCGTCCTGGGGGCCGTCGGCGGTCCGCGGTGGTGCGCGGGCGCCGCGCGGCGCGGCGGTCACGGGGTGCGTGGCCGCCGTCGTGCGGTGGGTGGTGGTACGACGGAGGGGCGGGCCGGACCTGGTACGACCAGGTCCCGCCCGCCCCCCGCGTGCTCGGTCCGACCGGAGGTCAGCCCTTGACCGAGCCGGACATGAGTCCGCCGATGAAGTACTTGCCGAGGATGATGTACACGAGCAGCGTCGGCAGGGACGCGAAGAGCGCACCGGCCATGGACACGCCGTAGTTCTGGAGCAGCGCGCCGTTCGCGAGGTTGTTCAGCGCGAGCGTCACGGGGCCGTTCTGGCTCGAGGAGAAGAACACCGCGAAGAGGAAGTCGTTCCACGACGAGGTGAACTGCCAGATGAGCACGACCACGAAGCTGGGGATCGAGATCGGCAGGATGATCGACCAGTACGTGCGGAACATCCCGGCGCCGTCGACGCGCGCGGCCTCGATGAGCTCGTGCGGCACCGTCATGTAGTAGTTGCGGAAGATGAGCGTGGTGATCGGGATGCCGTACACGACGTGCAGCAGGATCAGCGACGGCACGCCGCTCGGGATGCCGAGGTCCAGCACGAGCTGGTTGAGCGGGATCATCACGGCCTGGTAGGGGATGAACATCCCGAACAGGATGAGCGTGAAGACGAGGTTCGAGCCCTTGAACGACCAGCGCGAGAGCACGAAGCCGTTGAGCGAGCCGAGGAAGGCCGCGATGATCGCCGACGGCACGACCATCTGGAGCGTGCGCAGGATCGCGGGGGACAGCGCGGTCCACGCCGTCTGCCAGTTCTCGAGGGTCCACACCTGCGGCAGCGACCACGCGCGGGTGGGCGACGCGTCGCCGGCGCCCTTGAAGCTCGTCACGAGGAGCACGTAGACCGGGATGAGCACGATGACCACGAAGAAGATCAGCGCGGCGTACTTGAGGGTGCGACCCACGGAGAACCGGTTCTTGGGCACCGTGCGGTGCAGGTCGATCGGGCGCCCGGCGGTGTCCGGCGCCGGCGCCGAGGTGGCTACGACGTCGGTCATCGCTTCTCCTGACGGTTGGTGCGGACCAGGTAGGGCACGATGACGACGGCCACGATGATCAGCAGGATCGAGCCGACCGCCGCGGCGTTCGCGTAGTCGAAGCTCGACTTGAACACGTACATGTCGACGGCCGGCACCTTGGTCTGGTAGTTCGCCGGCTTCGAGATCGACATGATGAGGTCGAACGACTTGAGCGACATGTGGCCGATGATGATGAGCGCCGAGAGCGCCACCGGCGAGAGCTGCGGGAAGAGCACGTGCCGGTAGAGCTTCCACTCGCTGGCGCCGTCCATGCGGGCGGCCTCGCGCAGCTCGTCCGGGATGCCGCGGAAACCGGCGAGGAAGAGCGCCATGACGTAGCCGGAGAGCTGCCAGATCGCGGGGATCGCGATGGCCGTGATGCCCCACGTGACGTTGTTCCACCAGTTGTTCTGCAGGAAGTCGAGCCCGATGATCTGGAACAGCCGGTTCAGGCCGCTCGCCTGCGCGTCCTGGTTCGAGTTGAGGAGCCAGCGCCACACGACGCCGGAGGCGACGAAGGACACGGCGAACGGGAACAGGTAGACGGAGCGGAAGAACCCCTCGCCCTTGACGGGCTTGTCCATCATCCACGCCCAGAGGAAGCCCATGACGAGCGTGCCGGCGAGGAACACGACGGTGTAGAGGACGAGGTTCTTCAGCGAGTGCTGGAACGCCTCGCTGCCGAGCAGGTCGAAGTAGTTCTCGAACCAGACCACCACGGACGGCTTCTGTCCCGTGGCCTGCGCGGCGGTGTGGTTGTCCGTGATCGACGTCTGGAAGTTCGCGCCGATGAGGCCGTACACGAACACGCCGACGAGGATCAGCGAGGGGGCGAGCATCAGCAGCGCGGGGCCGGCTCGTCGCAGTGACTTGAGCATGGTGGGTCTTCCCGGTCGTGGGGGCGTGGGCCGCGGGCGCTCGCGAGCGTCGGCGTCCCGGGGAGGGGTCCCGTCGCGCGGGGCCGCCGCGCGCCGTCGGGGTGCTCCCGACGACGCGCGGCGGATCCGGGGGACGGGTCTCAGCCCTCGGTGGCGGTGACGAGCTCGGACTGGAAGGTCGCGAGGTCGGAGCCGCCGGACGTGAACTTGCTCGTCGCGTCGGAGATCGCGTTGAGCGTCGCGACGGGCGCGGCGGCACCGTGCGCGAGCGAGGACACGATGGTGTCCTGGCCGAACGACTCGATCGCGGTCTGCTGGTACTCGGAGAACTCCGACGGGTCGGCGTCGGTACGGGCCGGGATGGAGCCCTTGGCCTTGTTGAACGCGACCTGGCCCTCGAGCGAGCCGACGGTCTCGAGCCACGCCTTGGCGCCGTCGGGGTGCGGCGCGCCCACCGGGAGGGTGAACGAGTCGGCGAGGAAGTCGAACACGCCGTCGGTGCCCGGGACGGGAGCCGCGGTGAAGTCGGTGCCGAGGGTCTTGCCCTGCTCCTCGAACGCCGCGACGGCCCAGTCGCCCATGACGTTGAACGCGGCGTTGCCGTCGATCACCATCTGGGTCGCCTCGGGCCAGTCGAGCCCGTCACGGTCGGTGTTGGTGTAGCTCATGAGCTTCTCGAAGTCCTCGAGAGCCGTCGTCACCTCGGCACCCGACCAGTCGGTCGAGCCGTCCCACAGGCCGTTGTACGCCTCCGCGCCGAGGTCGGCGAGGAGCACGGTCTCGAGCAGGTGGACCTGGGTCCACGTCGTCGCGACCGAGAGCGGCGTGACGCCCGCGGCCTTGAGCGTGTCGAGGTCGGCCATCCAGGCGTCGAGGTCCGCGTACGTCGCGGCCGGGTCGATGCCGTTGGCCTCGAGGACCGTCGGGTTGGCCCACACGACGTTCGCACGGTGGATGTTCGACGGGATCGAGTAGATCGCGCCGTCGTCGGACTTGAGGCGGTCGACGAGGTCGGCCGGGAAGACGTCCGTGAGGCCGAACTCGTCGTAGAGCGACGAGACGTCCTCGATCTGCGCGGCGTCGATGTAGTCCTGGAGCTCCGCGCCGGCGTGCGCCTGGAACGTGTCCGGCGGGTCCTGCGCCTGGAGGCGCGACTGGAGGAGGTCCTTCGCGGCCGAGCCGGCGCCGCCGGCGACCGCGCCGTTGATGAACTCCACGTCGGGGTGCTGCTCGTTGAACACGCCGACCAGCGCGTCCAGACCCGCCTTCTCCGAACCCGCGGCCCACCAGGTGAAGACCTCGACCTCGTCGCCGCCCCCCGAAGCGCCCCCGTCGCCGGTTCCCCCGTCACCGGAACCACCGCCGCTGCACGCGGCGAGTGCGAGACCCACGAGGGCGGCCGTCGCCACCGTCGCGCTCGTCCTGCGATCGATTCGCATCGTGATTTCCCTACGCCTTCTTCGGTCGTGGGGGACCGGCGGACGACCACGTCGCACCGGCCGGGCGCACCGGCGCGCCCTCGAACCCGATGCCCATACAACGACCGGTCGCGGCTTGATGTCAAGAAATGAACGCAAGCGTCGCCGAATCGTGATCTAGGCATCACGTCCTGCACGCAACCAGCAGTTCTGCCGAGTCTGACGAACGTTGACAGCGCTGTCCAGTTTGTTCGGAGGATCGGCTCAGCGTCCACGACCCGGCCTGTCCCACCTGGACGGGGGTGTCCCGGCGGTATCCTGACCTGCGTGCGCGCTGACCGGGTGACCCCGGGCTCGCAGACTTCACTGCGTGAGGCCAACCGAGCTCGGATCGTGAGCGCCGTCCAGCAGCGTGGCTCCCTCACGCAGATCGAGCTGGCCGGCGTCACCGGGCTGTCCCCGGCCACCGTCTCCAACATCGTCAAGGAGCTCACCGGCGCGGGCGTGCTGCACACCTCGCCCTCCACGCGCAGCGGGCGCCGCGCGCTCCAGGTCACCCTCGCGCGCAACCTCGGGCTCGTCGCGGGCGTCCACTTCGGCACACGGTCGATGCGCGTCGCGCTCGCCGACGCGTCCATGCGCGTCCTCGCGGACCAGCGCATGCCGCTCGCCCCCGACCATCGCGCGGACACCGGGCTCCAGCGCGCCGCGCTCCTCGTCGAGGAGATGGTCGCTTCCGTCGACGCAGCGCCCGACGAGCTCCTCGCCGTCGGCGTCGGCGTGCCCGCGCCCGTGGACGTGCGCGCGGGCCGCATCGCGACCGTCGGGATGATGCGGGGCTGGGACGGCGTCGTCGTGCCCGAGATGCTGGAGGCCGAGCTCGGCGCGCCCGTGACCGTGGACAACGACGCCAACCTCGGCGCGCTCGCCGAGACCCGGTTCGGGGCGGCGGTCGGGCACGACGCTGTCGCATACCTGCGGGTCTCCCACGGCGTGGGCGGAGGGCTGGTCCTCGGGGGGCGGGTCGTGCACGGGCGCGCGGGCGTCGCGGGGGAGATCGGGCACGTGACGATCGACGAGAACGGCCCGGTGTGCCGGTGCGGCAACCGCGGCTGCCTCGAGATGTACGTCGGCGCCGGGGTCCTGCTGTCCATGCTCTCCGAGAGCCGTGGTCCTCTCACGCTGCGTGACGTCATCGCGCGCGCCCAGGAGGGCGACCCCGGGTGCCGGCGCGTCCTGTTCGACGCCGGCCAGCACCTGGGCGTCGCGGCCGCCAACCTGTGCAACCTGGTCGACCCCGAGATCGTCGTCGTCGGGGGGCAGCTCGCCGAGGCGGGCGAGGCCCTGCTGGGCCCCCTGCGCACCGCGCTCGAGCAGCGCACGGTGCCGAGCACCGCGGGCCCCGTCCAGGTCGTCGCGTCCGAGCTGGGGTCCGCCGCCGAGGTGCGCGGCGCGCTCGCCGTCGCGCTCGACCTCGCGCGCGTCAGCGGCTCGCTGGGGGTGAGCGCATGACCGGGGCCACGCTCCTGGGGTCGGGAACGCCCCGTCGTCGCGCCCGCGCGGCCCTGACCGCCGCCCTGGCCGCCGTCGTGGTCGCGCTCCTCGCGCTCGCGGGCTGCGCGGCGCCCGAGGAGCCGGCCGGCCCGTCCGAGGGGACCATCGGCCTCCTCCTGCCCGAGGCGAAGACCGCGCGCTACGAGACCACCGACCGGCCGACCTTCGTCGGCGTCGTCGAGCAGCGCTGCCCCACGTGCGAGGTCCTGTACGCCAACGCCGCGCAGGACGCCGCCAACCAGCAGCAGCAGGCCGAGTCGATGCTCGCGCGCGGGGCCGACGTCCTCGTCCTCGACGCCGTCGACGCCGTCGCCGCCGTGAGCATCGTCGCGGAGGCCCAGCGGCTCGGGGTGCCCGTCATCGCCTACGATCGCTTCGTCGACGGTGCGAACTACTACGTCTCGTTCGACAACGAGCTCATCGGGTACCTCATGGGGGAGGCGCTCGTCGGCGCGGTCCTCGACCGCGCGGAGCAGGACCCGCCGGGGCAGGGCCGGCGGCCGGGCGTCCTGCTCGTGCAGGGCTCGCCCACCGACCCGAACGCCGCGGAGCTCGCCGCCGGCGTCCACCGCGCGCTCGACGGAGAGGACATCGACGTGCTCGCCGAGTACGACACCCCCGACTGGAGCCCCGACAAGGCGACCGAGTGGGTCGAGGGCCAGCTCACGCAGTACCCCGGCCGCGTCGACGGCGTCTTCGCGGCGAGCGACGGCATCGCGGGCGGCGCGATCGCCGCGATGAAGGCTGCGGGCCTCGACCCCGTCCCGCCGACCACGGGCCAGGACGGCGAGCTCGCGGCGGTCCAGCGCATCGTCTCCGGCGACCAGTACATGACCGTCTACAAGGCGACCGCCCAGCAGGCGCGCACGGCTGCCGAGCTCGCCGTCCGCGTGCTGCGCGGCGAGGACCCGCGCGCGACCGCGAGCATCGACGGCGTCCCCAGCCTCCTCCTCGCGCCGCGCGCGGTCGGGATCGACGACGTGCAGCGCGTCATCGTCGACGGCGGCGTCCACACGGTCGACGAGATCTGCACCCCGTACTACGTCGACGCGTGCGTCGAGGCGGGGCTCCTGGAGGCCGCCCCGTGAGCGCGCCCGTCCTGTCCCTGCGCGGGGTCTCCAAGAACTTCGGCGGAGTCCGCGCGCTCGTCGACGTGGACGTCGACGTGCGCGAGCACGAGGTGCTCGCCGTCGTGGGAGACAACGGGGCCGGCAAGTCGACGCTCGCCGGCGTCGTGGCGGGCGCGTTCCGGCCCGACGCGGGCGAGGTCCTGCTCGACGGCGCGCCCGTCGTCCTCGACTCGCCCGCGGCGGCGCGCGCGCACGGCATCGCGGCGGTGTTCCAGCAACTCGCGCTCGTCGACGACCTCGACGTCGTCGAGAACGTGTTCCTCGGCCAGGAGACGCTGCGCGGCCCGTTCCTCGACGAGATCGCCATGGAGCGCGAGGCGTGGGGCCTGCTCGACCAGCTCGCCGCGACCGTCCCGTCGGTGCGCCAGCCCGTGCGCACGCTGTCCGGCGGGCAGCGTCAGGTCGTCGCCGTGGCGCGTGCGCTGCTCGGCGCGCCGCGCGTGCTCGTCCTCGACGAGCCGACGGCGGCCCTCGGCGTCCGGCAGACCGCCGAGGTGCTCAACCTCATCGAGAAGCTGCGCGAGCGCGGCCACGCCGTCGTGCTCATCAGCCACCAGGCGGGCGACCTCCAGGCGGTCGCCGACCGCATCCTCGTGCTGCGGCTCGGTCGCGTGCACGGCGAGTTCGCCGGCGACACGTCCTACGAGGACCTGCTCGCCGCCATGACCGGCGCGGTCCGGCCCGCGCGGCCGGGCGGCTCGGCGCGGCTGTCGACCGACCCGGGGCGCGAGCGGCGCTCCGGCGGCACCGGGGCGGTGCACCGATGAGCGTCCCCGGCCGCACCTCGGGCGCGGCGCTCGACCGCTCGTCGACCGGCGCGCTCTCCGGCAGCGTCGTCCGGCAGCTGCGCGGCGCCCACCTCGGCATGCTCCCGATCGTCGGAGCGCTGCTGCTCATCTGGGTCGTGCTCGGCGCGATCAACCCGGCGTTCCTCTCGGCGGAGAACCTCGTCAACCTCACCCTCCAGAGCGCGCCCACGGGGATCATCGCGCTCGGGGTCGTGCTCGTGCTGCTCGTCGGCCAGATCGACCTGTCCGTCGGATCCGTGAGCGGGCTCGCGGCGGCGGTGCTGGCGGTCGGGACCGTCAACCTGGACTGGCCCGTCGGGCTCGCGATCCTCGCGGCGCTCGCGGTCGGCGTCGTGGTCGGCCTGGGGTACGGGCTGCTGTCCACGCGCCTCGGTCTCGCGTCGTTCGTCTTCACGCTGGCCGGGCTGCTCGTCCTCGCGGGCGTGCAGCTCCGGGTCCTCGGCCCCACGGGCTCGATCAACATCCCTTTCGAGTCCTGGCTCGTGCGCACCGTGCAGCAGGGCTTCCTCGCGCCGGCCGCCGCCTGGGGCCTCGTGGTCGTGGTCGTGGTCGGGTACGCCGCGCTGCGGGTCGTCGACCACCTGCGCCGCGTGCGCGCGGAGCTGCCGAGCCCCGGGCTCGGCCGGATCGCGATCCGCACCGCGGTCCTCGCCGCGGTCCTCGTCGGCACGGTCGCGTACCTGGGGACCGCGCGGGGGATCGGCTACACGGTCGTGCTGTTCGTCGCGCTCGTCGTGGTGGTGGACGTCCTGCTGCGCCGCACCCGGTGGGGCCGGTCCGTGCGCGCGGTGGGCGGGAACCGGCGCTCAGCGCTCCTCGCCGGCGTCGCGGTGCGGCGGACGGTCGTCTCGTGCTTCGTCGCGTGCTCCACGTTCGCCGCGCTGGGCGGCATCCTCGCGGCCGGGCGTCTCGCCGCCGCGAACCAGGGCACCGGCGCCGCGGACACCTACCTCACGGCGATCGCCGCGGCGGTCATCGGCGGGACGAGCCTGTTCGGCGGGCGGGGGAGCGCGTGGTCCGCGCTGCTCGGCGTGCTGGTCATCCAGTCGATCGCCAACGGCCTCACGCTGCTCAATCTCGACACGGCGACGCGGTACATCGTGACCGGAGCGGTGCTCCTGCTCGCTATCGTCGTCGACATGCTCATCCGCGGTCGACGGGAGGTCTGATGATGGTGATGCAGGGGGAGAGCACGGGCACGCTCCCGCCGGGCGGGAGCGCGGCCACGGCGCCGGGTGCCGGGACGGGCACCCCGACGGAGACGTCGACGCGCCCGCACGCAGGGCGCGGCGGCCGACGCCCGACCCTCGCGGCCGTCGCGGAGGTCGCGGGCGTCAGCCTCAAGACGGCGTCGCGCGTCCTCAACGACGAGCCGAACGTGGCACCGCAGACGCGGGCCAAGGTGCAGGAGGCCGCGCAGCGGCTCGGCTTCCGCCGCAACGCGGTCGCGGCGGACCTCGCGCGCGGCGGCTCGTCGCGGCTCGTCGGCTTCGTCACCGGCGACCTCGCGAACCCGTTCTACTCCGCGCTCGCGAGCGGGATCGAGCGCGAGCTGCGCCACCACGGGCTCCAGCTCATCACGACGAGCTCCGACGAGGAGCCCGAGCGCGAGCGCTCGCTCACGGAGGCGCTCGTCGAGCGCCGCGTCGGCGCGCTCGTGGTGACGCCCACGTCGACGGACCACTCGTCGCTGCGCCGCGAGCTCGACGACGGCCTGCCCGTCGTGTTCATCGACCGTCCCGCGCAGGGCGTCGACGCGGACACCGTCGTCATCGACAACCGCGGCGGCGTGCGCGACGCCGTGACGCACCTGCTCGCGCACGGGCACCGGCGGATCGCGCTCGTCGGGGACGTGTCGCGGCTGTGGACGTTCCAGGAGCGTCGCGACGAGTTCGTCGCCACGCTGCGCGGCGCGGGCGTCGAGGACCCGTCGCGGTACGTGCGCGACGGCGCCCACGACGCCGAGCTCGCGCGCGCGTTCGTGGCGGAGCTCCTGGCCCTGCCCGAGCCCCCGACGGCGTTCGTCACGGCGAACAACAAGATCACGGTCGGCGCGCTCCACGCGCTGCGCGACCGCGCGTCCGCGGGCGGCCCGGCCGACGTCGCGCTCGTGGGCTTCGACGACTTCGAGCTCGCGGACCTGCTGAACGTGACCGTCGTCGGGTACGACGTGGTCGAGATGGGGCGCCAGGCCGCGTCGCTCGCGGTGTCACGGGCCGAGAACCCGGAGCTGGCCCCGCGCCTCGTCGTGGTGCCCACGCGCCTTGTCGTGCGGGGTACGGGCGAGGTCTCCGGCCCGGGGGCCTAGGCCGGGCGCGCGGGCCCCGAGCCGTTCGCTCCCGGCGGCTTCGACCGCGTTGACAAAGACCGTGGCTCCCGCATAAGTTCGGGCTGCCCCTGACAACGCTTCCCCCCTGCGCGTTGTCAGGGGCACCCCTGCAGCCTGACAGCGCTGTCAGATGATCGAAGGAGATCGCGAGCATGACCAGACCCCAACCGCCCGGACGCGCGGCCGCCGCGCGTTCCGGAAGCGGCCGCGCACGGCCCCTCGGCCTCGCGCTCGCCGCGGCACTCACCGTCCCCCTCGCAGTCCCCGTCGGCGTCCTCACGGCGGCCCCCGCCGCCGCCGCGGAGCCCGGGGACTTCTCGTCGTCCTTCGAGTCGGGAGACCCGGCCGCGCTCGCCACCACGGTGGCCGAGCGCGACGGCGCGCCCTGGCAGGCGAACGTCGGGTCGTTCACGAGCGGCCTCCCCGGCAGCGTGCTCGCGAAGCTCAAGGCCGTCACGGCGAGCGCCCAGAACCTCCCGAACGAGGGCGCGGCGAACCTCGCCGACGGCAGCTCCGGCACCAAGTGGCTCGCGTTCGCCTCGACCGGCTGGGTCCGGTACGAGTTCACCGAGCCCGTGTCGTTCGTCGCGTACTCGATGACGTCGGGCGACGACTCGGCGGGCCGTGACCCGAAGACCTGGACGATCGAGGGCTCGAACGACGGCTCCACGTGGACCCCGCTCGACCAGCGCACCGACGAGGACTTCCCGAACCGGCAGCAGACGCGCAGCTTCGAGCTCGACGAGCCCACCGAGGCCTACACCTACCTGCGTCTCAACGTCACGGCGAACTCGGGCGACTCCATCGTCCAGCTCGCCGGGTGGGACCTCTCGGCCGACCTGAGCGCCGGCCCCTCGGCCGCACCCATGAACACCAAGGTCGGCACCGGGCCGCGCGTGAACTTCACCAACAAGGCGGGCGTCGGGTTCTCCGGCCTGCACTCGCTGCGGTACGACGGCTCGCACCTCGCCGACGGCGAGACCTACGCGACGAACGTGCTCTACGACGACGTCGACGTCGTCGTCGGCGAGGACACGCGGCTGAGCTACACGATCTTCCCCGAGCTGCTCGACGACCTCCAGTACCCGTCGACGTACGCGTCCGTGGACGTGCTCTTCACCGACGGCACCTACCTGTCCGACCTCGGCGCGCGCGACGCGCACGAGACCGTCGCGACGGCCCAGGCGCAGGGCGAGGGCAAGATCCTCTACGCCGACCAGTGGAACTCCGTGCGGATCGACCTCGGCGACGTCGCCGCGGGCAAGACCGTCGACCAGGTGCTGCTCGGCTACGACAACCCGGGCGGCCACGCCGGCACCAAGTTCGCGGGCTGGCTCGACGACGTCGCGATCACCGCGAGCCCGGCGACGATCGACGGCTCGAGCCTCGCCAACTACGTCGACACGCGCCGCGGCACGCTCGCGTCGGGCAGCTTCTCGCGCGGGAACAACATCCCGGCGACGGCGACGCCGAACGGCTTCAACTTCTGGACGCCGTACACCAACGCCTCCTCGCAGAGCTGGCTGTACGAGTACCACAAGGCCAACAACGCCAACAACAAGCCCGTGCTCCAGGGCTTCGGCATCTCGCACGAGCCCAGCCCCTGGATGGGTGACCGCAACCAGCTGACGTTCCTCCCGTCGACGGTGTCCGGCACGCCGAACGCCACGCTCTCGACGCGCGGGCTCGAGTTCGACCACGCCGACGAGCTGGCGCGCCCGGACTACTACGGGGTCACGTTCACCAACCAGTCCGTGATCGAGGCGACGCCGACCGACCACGGCGCGGTGCTGCGCTTCTCCTACCCCGGGAACACCGGGCACGTGCTCGTGGACAAGGTGGACGGCTCGTCCAAGCTCACGCTCGACGCGGCGACCGGGACGGTCTCCGGCTGGGTCGAGAACGGCTCGGGCCTGTCCGTGGGCCGCACGCGGATGTTCGTCGCCGGCACCTTCGACCGTAGTCCGACGGCGGTCGGGACGGCGGCGGGCAACCGTGCGGACGCGCGCTTCGCGACGTTCGACACGTCGTCCGACAAGACGGTCGAGCTGCGCGTCGCGACGTCGTTCATCAGCCTCGACCAGGCGCGCAAGAACCTCGACCTGGAGGTGACGGGCAAGACCTTCACCGAGGTCAAGGCCGCTGCCGCCCAGGCGTGGAACGACCGTCTGGGCGTCATCGAGGTCGAGGGCGCGAGCGAGGACCAGCTCGTCACGCTGTACTCCAACCTCTACCGCCTCAACCTGTACCCGAACTCGCAGTTCGAGAACACGGGCACGGCGCAGGCGCCGGTGTACAAGTACGCGAGCCCGGTCTCGGCGACCACCGGATCGGCGACGGACACGCAGACCAACGCCAAGATCGTCGACGGCAAGATCTACGTGAACAACGGGTTCTGGGACACGTACCGCACGGCGTGGCCGGCGTACTCGCTCCTGTACCCCGAGCTCGCGGGCGAGCTCATCGACGGCTTCGTGCAGCAGTACCGCGACGGCGGCTGGATCGCGCGCTGGTCCTCCCCGGGCTACGCCGACCTCATGACGGGCACGAGCTCCGACGTCGCGTTCGCGGACGCGTACCTCAAGGGCTCGCTCCCGACGGACTCCGCGCTCGAGGCGTACGACGCCGCGCTGCGCAACGCGTCCGTCGCGCCGCCGAACAACGCCGTGGGCCGCAAGGGCCTGCAGACGTCGCCGTTCCTCGGGTTCACCCCGGAGTCCACGCACGAGTCCGTGTCGTGGGGCCTGGAGGGCCTGGTCAACGACTTCGGCATCGGCAACATGGCCGCCGCCCTCGCGGAGGACCCGGCCACGCCGGACGAGCGCCGCGAGACGCTGCGCGAGGAGTCCTCGTACTTCCTCGAGCGCGCCACGCACTACGTCGAGCTGTTCGACCCCGAGGTGGACTTCTTCGTGCCGCGGCACGAGGACGGCACGTGGGCCGTCGACCCGGAGACCTACAACCCCGAGGCGTGGGGCGGCGGGTACACCGAGACGAGCGGCTGGAACTTCGCGTTCCACGCGCCGCAGGACCCGCAGGGTCTTGCCAACCTCTACGGCGGCAAGCAGGGCCTGGAGGACAAGCTCGACCTGTTCTTCTCCACGCCGGAGAAGGGCGCCGGCAACGGCGGCATCCACGAGCAGCGCGAGGCGCGCGACGTCCGGATGGGCATGTGGGGCATGAGCAACCAGGTGTCGCACCACATCCCGTGGCTGTACGACGCCGCGGGCGCCCCGTCGAAGACCCAGGAGAAGGTCCGTGAGGTCACCCGCCGCCTGTTCGTGGGCAGCGAGATCGGCCAGGGCTACCCGGGCGACGAGGACAACGGCGAGATGTCGTCGTGGTGGATCTTCGCCTCGCTCGGCCTCTACCCGCTCCAGGTCGGCTCCGACGAGTACGCGGTCGGCTCGCCGCTCTTCGACAAGGCGACCGTGCACCTGCCGGACGGCGACCTCGTGGTCAACGCCGAGAACAACTCGGTGGACAACGTCTACGTGCAGTCCCTCGCGGTGGACGGCGAGGCCCGCACCTCGACGTCGCTCTCGCAGGCCGACCTCTCGGGCGGCGCGACGCTGGACTTCGTCATGGGTCCGGAGCCGTCCGCCTGGGGCACCGGCGAGGACGACGCCCCGCCGTCGCTCACCGAGGGCGACGAGCCCCCGGCACCGGTCCAGGACGCGACGACGTCGGGCCTCGGCACGACGACCGTCGCCGACGGCGACGCGACCACGAGCGCCGCGGCGCTGACGGACAACACGTCCGGCACGCGCACGACGTTCGCCACGGCGACCCCGTCGATCACGTGGGCGGGCAACGGCATCCGGCCGACGGTCGAGTCGTACACGCTGACCTCCGGGGCGAGCGGGACGGCGTCGCCGTCCGCGTGGACCCTTGAGGGCTCGGACGACGGCGAGACCTGGACGACGCTCGACGAGCGGTCCGGCGAGCAGTTCCGCTGGGCGCTCCAGACGCGGCCGTTCACGGTCGCGGAGCCGACGGCGTTCGCGCGGTACCGCGTGACCGTCACCGCGACCGCCGGATCGGGCGCGCTGTCGCTCGCCGAGGTCGAGCTCCTGGCCGACCCGAAGGCCTCGGGCGCCGAGGAGCTCACGCTCTCGGCGGCCCCGGACCGCGACACGGTCACCGGGCGCGAGGTCTCGGGCTCGTTCGCGACCCTCACCGGGGTCGAGGGCGACGCGTCGGCGCTCGACGTGCAGGTCGCGTTCGGCGACGGCTCCGAGCCGGTCGCGGGCTCCCTCCAGGCGGGCGCATTCGGCGGGTACGCCGTGAACGCCGCGCACTCGTGGGCCTCCCCGGGCGTCTACCCGGTGACCGTCACGGTCTCGGGCGAGGGGATCGAGCCCGTCTCGACCTCCTCGTACGTCACGGTCTCGCTCCTGCGCGAGGGCTCGCTGCTCGGTGCGTACGACAACGTCTGCATCGGCGACCTCGGCACGACCGTCGGCTCGTGCGACGGCCAGGGCGTGTTCTTCGACCGGGCCCAGCTCGCGGCGAAGGGGTTCGTCCAGGGCGAGCGCGGGACGGTGCCCGGCACCGACCTCGCGTTCGACGTCCCGGCGATCCCCGCCGGCCAGCCGGACAACGCGACGGGTGACGGCCAGACCATCGAGCTCGAGGTCCCCGCGGACGCCGAGCAGCTCTCGGTGATCGGTACCGGCACGGAGAAGAACCAGCAGGCCCAGGGCGTGCTGACCTTCGACGACGGCTCGTCGCAGCCCATCGACCTGAGCTTCGGCGACTGGTCGGGCGCGGCGCGCAACCCGGTGTTCGGCAACATCGCGGTCGCGGTGACGGACAACCGCCTGCGCGGCGGGAGCCCGCAGACCGGTACCCCCGCCGCGTTCTTCGCGACGGCGCCGATCACGCTCCCCGAGGGCAAGCGGGCCGTGAGCCTCACGCTCCCGGACCAGCCGGGCACGCTCGCGAGCGACGGTCGCATCCACGTGGTCGCGGTCGCGCACGACGGCACGTTCGCCGAGCACCCCGCGCTCGAGGTGACGGCAGCGGACGGCGTGACCCTCGCCGCGGGCCAGTCCACGGACGCGGTGCTCGCCCAGGTGACCGGCGGCCGTGAGGGCGCCGAGCTCCGCGCGGCGGTCACGTGGGGCGACGGCTCCGACGTCGCGGCGGGCACGGTGACGGACGGGGCGGTCTCTGGCTCGCACGCCTACACGGCGGCCGGGACGTACACCGCGTACGTCGTGGTCGACGACGGCTGGACCAGCAAGGTGGTCGAGGTCCCCGTGACCGTGACCGAGGGTCAGCCGACGCTCGCGATCGACGTCACGGTGAGCACGCGCTGCCTCGCCGGCAAGGCCTACGTCGCGGTCCGTGCGGAGAACGGCGAGGACGCGCCCGTCGCGATCCGGCTCGTCACGCCGTTCGGTACCAAGGAGTTCGCGGCCGTCGCGCCGGGGTCCAACGCCTACCAGTCGTTCGCGACGCGGGCGGCGTCGGTCGAGGCCGGCACGGTCACCGTCGAGGCGACCCGCGGCAGCGGCGACGAGGAGGTGACGGCGTCGATCACGGCGGACTACGCGGCCGTGACCTGCGGCTGACCCCCTGAGCCCACCGTGCGCCCCGGTCTCCGGGGCGCACGGTGAGCATGCACCACCGGCGGTGCCCCGGGATGATCGTCCCGGGGCACCGCGCCGTACCGGCACCGCGCCCGGTGCGGCACCACGTTCCCAGCACGAGAAGGACCGAGACATGACCGAGCACCCGTCCGAGCAGCCCTCGCCCGCAGCGGCCCCCCGGGTCGACCCCACGGCCGACCTCACGGCCTGGCGGCGCGACCAGCTCGCCGACCTCCTGTACTTCGGCGCGGCCTCGCTGCGGTCGGACGGCGCCGCGCAGTGGCTCGACGACGACGACGTCCCCGACCTCGCGCGGCCGGTGCACACGTGGATCACGTCGCGCATGGCGCACGTCTACTCCTTCTCGTCCCTGCTGGGCGTCCCCGGCGCGGGCGAGCTCGCGGACAAGGCGCTGCGTGGCCTGCGGGGCGTTCTCGTCGACGCGGAGTACGGCGGCTGGGTGTCCTCGCGCGGTCCGGGCCCCCGCCCTGGCGACCTCTCGGCGACGGAGGAGGGGGCGGTCGACGGGACCAAGAGCGCGTACGCGCACGCGTTCGTCGTGCTCGCCGCGGCGTCGGGGACGATCGCGGGCCGCGAGGGCGCGCGCGAGCTGCTCGACGCGGCGCTCGCCGTGCTCGACGAGCGGTTCTGGGAGCCCGGGCCCCGGATGCACGCGGACGAGTGGTCGCGCGACTGGACGACGCTCGACGAGTACCGCGGGGTCAACGCCAACATGCACTCGGTCGAGGCGCTGCTCGCGGCCCACGACGCGACCGGTGACGTCGAGTGGCTCGTCCGCGCCGCGTCGATCGCGGACCGCGTGATCGGCTGGGCGAGCGAGAACGAGTGGCGCATCCCCGAGCACTTCGACGCGGACTGGAACCCGCTGCCCGACTACAACGCCGACCGCCCGCGCGACCCGTTCAAGCCGTACGGGTCGACGCCGGGGCACGGGCTCGAGTGGGCGCGCCTCCTCCTCCAGGTCGACATCGCGTCCGGCACGCCCGGCGCGCGCACCGAGGCCGCGGTCGCGCTGTTCGACCGCGCCGTCGCCGACGGCTGGGACGGCGAGCACGGCGGCGGGTTCGTGTACACCGTCGACTGGTCCGGGGTGCCCGTCGAGCCGCGCCGCTACCACTGGGTCGCGGCCGAGGCGGTGGCCGCGGCCGACGTGCTCGGCCGGGTCACGGGGGAGTCGCGCTTCACCGAGGCCGCCGCGGGCTGGTGGGCGTGGATCGACCGGTTCCTCGTCGACCCCGAGCGCGGCTCGTGGCACCACGAGCTCGACACGGCCAACCGGCCCGACGGCGTCACGTGGGTCGGCAAGCCCGACGTCTACCACGCCGCCCAGGCGGTGATCCTCCCGGACCTGCCCTTGACGGGCTCGCTCGCCGCATCGGCCAAGGCCGCGGGCAGCATCCTGGGCTGACGCCCACCCCAGACCGCCGAGCCCGGGGTCGTTCCCCACGTCACCGTCGCCGTGAGGAGCAACCCCGGGCTCGGCGCTGCGCTTCACCGGGCACGGACGAGGAGAGCCCCGCACCTGTTCGGTGCGGGGCTCTCGTGTGCTGAGCGGGTGACGGGAATCGAACCCGCGCTATCAGCTTGGGAAGCTGAAGTTCTACCATTGAACTACACCCGCGCGGCGCTGGTGGCGTCCGCCCCGGGGCCTCTGGGAGGATCCTCGGCGAACCAGCGCGCGCCCCGATCATAGCGGACGTCGCCGGTGATGCCAGAACCCGACCGCACGACGACCCGATCCGCGCCCGTGTGCGGCGCACGCCGAGGAGCAGCCTTGTCCGAGAACCCGTACCAGCAGCAGCCCGACCCCGCGCAGGGGAGCCCGGCCCCGGGCGACCCGGTCTACGGGGGCGGGGCGACGCCGTCGGGCGCGGCTCCCGCGGGCCAGCCCGGCTCGGGGCAGCAGGCCTACGGCGAGCAGGGCTACGGCGAGCAGGGTTACGGCCAGCAGGGCTACGGCCAGCCGCAGGGGTACGGGGACGCCTACGGCCAGCAGCCGTACGGGACGCCCGGCGCGCAGCCGGGGTACGGCCAGCCGCAGGGGCAGGCCTACGGCGCCGACCCGCAGCAGGGCTACCCCCAGCAGGGCTACCCGCAGCAGGGCTACGGCCAGCAGCCGGGATACGCGCAGCCCGGCCCGTACGGGCAGCCGGGCTTCGACCCCGCGTACGACCCCCAGGCCAAGTCCCGGCTCGCCGCGGGCCTGCTCGGCATCCTCGTCGGGAGCCTCGGCATCCACCGGTTCTACCTGGGCTACACGGGCATCGGCCTGACGATGCTGCTCGTGTCGGTGCTGTCGTTCGGCTTCGCCGCGCCGGTCATCGCGATCTGGGGCCTCGTCGAGGGCATCCTCTACCTGACCTCGAAGACGGGCTACTACTCGGTCGACTCGACGGGCCGCCCGCTGCGCGCCTGACACCTCGCCGAAGCCTGGACCGCTCCCCACGACGCGCCGTGCCCGGGGAGCGATCCAGGGTTCGGCGGCGGGTCCGGACACGCTCCGTCGTCGGCTAGCGTGGGCCCGTGCTGCTCTCCGACCGCGACATCCGGGCCGAGCTCGACGCCGGGCGCGTCCAGCTCGAGCCGTACGACCCGTCGATGCTCCAGCCGTCGAGCATCGACGTGCGCCTCGACCGGTTCTTCCGGCTGTTCGACAACCACAAGTACCCGTTCATCGACCCGTCGCAGGACCAGCCGGACCTGACGCGCCTCGTCGAGGTCGACCCGGCGGAGCCGTTCGTGCTGCACCCGGGGGAGTTCGTGCTCGGGTCGACGTTCGAGACCGTGACCCTGCCCGACGACGTCGCCGCGCGCCTCGAGGGCAAGTCGAGCCTCGGCAGGCTCGGCCTCCTCACGCACTCCACGGCCGGCTTCATCGACCCGGGGTTCTCGGGGCACGTGACGCTCGAGCTGAGCAACGTCGCGACGCTGCCGATCACGCTGTGGCCGGGCATGAAGATCGGGCAGCTCTGCTTCTTCCGCCTGTCGTCGCCCGCCGAGAACCCGTACGGCTCGAGCGTCTACGGCTCCCGCTACCAGGGCCAGCGCGGCCCGACGGCCTCCCGCTCGTGGCAGAGCTTCCACCGCACCGACGTCTGAGCGCGGCACGCCGCGTCGGACGCCGTTCGACCCCGCAGGACCCGAGGACCGGAGGACCGCACCGCATGAGCCCGCTCCCGCCGCTTCCGTACCCCGACGGGCCCGGCGCCGCGCAGTCGTACCAGGCGCGGCACCTGCTCGGGCTCCCGGCCGACGTCGTCGTCGACGAGGTCGAGACGCTCGCGCTGTCGCGCTTCGCGGGCGCGCGCTGGGACGTCGCGCCGGAGGGCACGGAACCGCTCGTGCCGCCCGCCCGGACGGCGGCACCGGGGGCGCCGGGCGTGCTGCGCACGTCGCGCCACACGACGGTCACGGGCCCGTACGCGGGCCCCGGCTCCGGCCTGCCGCCGGGCACGGCGCTCGTGTTCGACGTCGTGTGCCCGCGCGAGCGCGGCGACGTCCCGTACCCCGGTGGCGGGGACCGCGACGGGATCGGCCGCGCGTTCCCCGGCGGTCTGCCGGTGCGCGAGGAGGAGCGGGTCGTGGCGTTCCTCGTCGCCGCCGCGCGCCGCCTCGGCGGATCGGTGCGGACCGATGTCGGCAACCCGGCGGGCCCGGGCGTCGTCCTCACGCCCGACCCGGGCGTCGCGATCGACATGACGCTGTACTCGGACGTGTGGCTGGACCCCAACGCCGCGCTCGCGCTCGTCGCGCGGCTCAACCCCCGCACGCGGCTCGCGACCGAGGGGAAGTCGTACGAGGGCCCCCCGAAGGGCATCGCCGACCTGCCGCTGTACCCGGGCGAGAAGATGGACCCCGCGCTGCGGCGCGCGATCCACGCGGCCGCGGACGACGTCGACATCAAGGCGCTGACGACGCGCGCGGTCCTCGACGGCTACGGGCTGATCGTCGACCTCGGCATGGACGGGCTTGTCGCCGTCGAGGTGGGCGGCGAGGAGGCCCTGCCGCTGCTGCTGCGCGGCCTGCCGTGGACGGCGGACGGCGCCGTGAGCTACCGCGTGCGGTGGGAGCCGCGGGACCTGGTCGAGTCCCAGCAGGAGCAGCCGTCGCTCGACCACCAGGTCGCGCGCAAGCGCGCGGCGGAGGTCGTCGCGCAGGTCACCCGGACGTTGTTCGGAGCCGTCGGTGGCGAGATCGCCGACGAGGCCGAGTTCCTCGTGGACCCCGAGGATCTCTGACGGGAGACTGAGGAATCGGTCACGGTCCGGGCTGTGGGGCCGGTGCAGGGCTGACGAGTCGGTAAAATGGTTCGCGGCACGGCATCGCCGTCGCCGTGAACTGTCGTGCCCTGCGGCTCCCCTCCGCGGGTGCGACGATGACAAGTCCAGCAAGACCTGCCCACCCCGCCCCCGACCCGGACGGAGCGGCCCGTGCTCTACGTGCTCGTTGCCCATCTCGTGATGGCACTGGGCGCGCCCGCACTCGTCTCGTTCCTCGGTCGCCGGGCGTTCCTCGTCATGGCGCTCGCGCCGGCGTCGGCCGCGGTCTACGCGCTCGCCTGGACCGACCGGGTGATGTCGGGCGAGCACCCGACGCAGGTCGTCGAGTGGGTCCCCGGCCTGGGACTCGAGCTCGCCTTCCGCATGGACACCCTCTCGTGGCTCATGCTGCTGCTCGTCGGCGGGGTCGGCGCGCTGGTGCTCGTCTACTGCTCGGCCTACTTCTCGCCCACGGCGCAGGGCCTGCGGCGGTTCGGCGGCGTGCTCACGGCGTTCGCCGGGGCCATGGTCGGGCTCGTCACCGCGGACGACATGCTGCTCCTGTTCGTCTTCTGGGAGCTCACGACCGTCTTCTCCTACCTGCTCATCGGGCACTACGCCGACCGCAAGGCGAGCCGTCGCGCCGCGATGCAGGCGATCGTCGTGACGACGGCGGGCGGCCTCGCGATGCTCGTGGGCGTCGTGATCCTCGGGGTCCAGGGCGGGACCTTCCGGATGTCGGAGATCATCGCCGACCCGCCCACGGGCGGTGCGGTGACGGCCGCGATCGTGTGCCTCCTCGTGGGCGCGGCGAGCAAGTCCGCGCTCATCCCCCTGCACTTCTGGCTGCCCGCGGCGATGGCCGCGCCGACCCCCGTAAGCGCCTACCTGCACGCGGCCGCGATGGTCAAGGCCGGCGTCTACCTCGTCGCGCGGTTCGCGCCCGCGTACTCCGACACGACCGTGTGGCGGTCGATGGTCATCGCGCTCGGCGCGGGCACGCTGCTCGTCGGTGGCTACCGCGCGCTGCGCCAGTACGACCTCAAGCTCGTGCTCGCGTTCGGCACGGTGAGCCAGCTCGGTCTCATCATCCTGCTCGTCGGCCTCGGGACGCGCGGCGCGGCGCTCGCCGGGCTCGCGATGATCGGCGCGCACGCGATGTTCAAGGCGTCGCTGTTCCTCGTGGTGGGCGTGGTCGACGCCGCGACCGGGACGCGCGACCTGCGCCGCCTCACGGGCGTGGGCAAGGCCCTGCCGTGGACGGCGGTCGCGGGCGGGCTCGCGACCGCGTCGATGATCGGGCTGCCGCCGTTCGCGGGGTACGTCGCGAAGGAGGCGGCGCTCGAGTCGCTCCTGCACGGCGAGGGGCCCGTCTGGGTCGACACGGTCGTGCTCTGGGCGGTCGTCGTCGGGTCGATGTTCACCGTCGCGTACGGGATCCGGTTCTGGTGGGGCGCGTTCGCGTCCAAGCCGCACCTCGGCACGCCGCCGGCGCGCGCCAACGAGCACGTGGGTCTGCGCGCGGCCGCCGCGCGTCGCCCGGCGGTCGAGGCCGACGAGCCCCCGATCGACCCGGCGCGCATCCATCGCCAGCCCGTCCTGCTGGTGGGGCCCGCCGTCGTGCTCGCCGTGCTCGGCCTCGCCACCGCGCTCGTGCCCCACTTCGGCGAGGAGCTCCTCGCGCCCTACGCGGACACGTACCCCGTCGGCGAGCCCGGGCACCTCGTCCTGTGGGCGGGCTTCACCCCTGCGCTCGCGCTCACGGTCCTCGTCCTCGCGGTCGGCGTCGTGCTGTTCTGGCAGCGAGCGCGCGTCGAGCGCTTCCAGGCGTCGCTGTGGACCGGCCCCGAGGCCGACGTCACCTACCGCAAGGTCATGCGCAAGCTCGACGACCTCGCGGCGGACGTCACCGCCGTCACGCAGCGTGGCTCGCTGCCGTTCTACCTCGGTGCGATCCTCGTGGTCCTCGTCCTGGGGCCGGGTGTCGTCATGGTCGCGCAGACGGCGTGGCCCGAGCAGCTCAAGGCGTGGGACCGCCCCGCGCAGCTCGTCGCGGTCGCCGCGATCTGCATCGCCTCGGTGCTCGCCGCACGCTCGCGCCGCCGCCTCAAGGCCGTGATCCTGGTCGGCATCGCCGGGTACGGCAACGCCGTCCTCTTCCTCCTGCACGGCGCGCCCGACCTCGCGCTCACGCAGGTCCTCGTCGAGACGATCACGCTCGTCGTCATGGTGCTCGTGCTGCGCCGTCTGCCCGCGTACTTCTCGAACCGGCCGCTCGCCGCGAGCCGGTGGGTGCGCCTGGGGATCGGCCTGGCCGTCGCCGTCGTCATGATGGGCTTCGCGGTCGTGGCGCCGCTCGCGCGGGTCGCGACGCCGATCTCCGTCGACTTCCCGGCCGAGGCGTACGAGTTCGGGCACGGCAAGAACATCGTCAACGTGACCCTCGTCGACATCCGCGCGTGGGACACGATGGGCGAGATCTCGGTCCTCCTGGCGGCGGCCACGGGTGTCGCGTCGCTCGTGTTCCTGCGCACCCGCAGCGGCGAGATCCTGCGCGCGTCGGGAGCGAAGCCTGCGACGACGTCGTCCGGCTCGGGCGTGTGGAGCGAGGGCGGGGCGGACCCGGGTGCCGCGCTCCGCCGTCGCGGGGTCGCCGAGAAGGACCAGCCGCGCATGCTCGTGTGGCTCAGCGCGGGCCGCACGCTCGCGCCCCAGAGACGCTCGGTGATCTTCGAGGTCGTCACGCGCGTGCTGTTCCACGCGATGATCGTCTTCGCGCTCTTCCTGCTGTTCTCCGGCCACAACGCGCCGGGCGGTGGCTTCGCGGCCGGGCTCGTGGTCGGGATCGCGCTCATCGTGCGCTACCTCGCGGGCGGCCGGTACGAGCTCGGCGAGGCGGCGCCGGTGCACCCGGGTCTGCTGCTCGGCACAGGACTCTTCCTGTCCGCGGGCGTGGGCCTCGTCGCGTTCCTGCTGACCGGCAACGTGCTCGGCAGCGACGCCTACGACATCGCGCTCCCGCTCGTCGGGGAGATCCACCTCGTCACGTCGCTGTTCTTCGACGTCGGCGTGTTCCTCGTCGTCGTGGGCCTGGTCCTCGACATCCTGCGCACCCTGGGGGCGGAGATCGACCGGCACGCCGAGCGCGCCGCCGCCGGGCGCGAGCCGGGCGAGGACACCGGGCCGTTCGAGGCCATGGAGCCCGACTCGATCGGAGGTGGCCGACGGTGAACGTCATCGACATGACCCCGAGCGTCGTCCTCGTGCTCGCGATCGGCGTGCTCTTCGCGGCGGGCGTGTACCTGCTGCTCGAGCGCAGCCTCACGCGCGTCCTGCTCGGCTTCATCCTCATGGGCAACGGCGCGAACCTGCTGTTCCTCGTCGCGGGCGGGCGGGCCGGGGGCGCGCCCCTCATCGGCACGACGCCCGAGGACGAGATGAGCGACCCGCTCGTCCAGGCGATGGTGCTCACCGCGATCGTCATCACGCTCGGCATCACGGCCTTCGTGCTCGCCATGGCCTACCGGTCGTGGCAGCTCCACGGCCACGACGAGGTGCAGGACGACCTCGAGGACCGCCGCGTCGCGCGGCACGCCGCGCGCAACGCCCCCGCGTTCGAGGACGCGGACACGGAGGAGAGCGGCGCGAGCCTGGACGACGAGGCCGCCGAGGTCCGCGACGAGACCGACGGCGACGGCGACGGGATCACCGACGGGCAGGAACCGCCGTCGTCCCCGGCACCCCGCACCGCGGGGGGCGACGGGCCCGAGCACGACCGCCCGGACGACCCAGGACCTGACGACCGCAGCGACGACGGGAAGGAGCCGCGATGAGCCTCACCGCCGCGGCGCTCGTCCCGCTGCCCGTCGTCCTCCCGCTCGTCGCGGCCGGCGCCGCGCTCGCGCTGTGGCGCCACCCGCGCGCGCAGCGGCTCATCACGGTCGCCGCCCTCGCGCTCGTCCTCGCGGCGTCGGTGGGGCTGCTCGTCGCCGCCGACTCCGGGCCGATCGTCGTCGACGTCGGCGGCTGGGCGGCCCCGGTCGGGATCGATCTCGTCGCGGACCGGCTCTCGGCCCTCATGCTCGTCGTGTCGAGCTTCGTCATGCTGTGCGTCCTGCTCTACTCCCTGGCGCAGGGCGTGGCGGACGGCGACGAGGAGGCGCCGGTCGCCATCTACCACCCGACGTTCATGGTCCTCGCGGCGGGCGTGTTCAACGCGTTCCTCTCGGGCGACCTGTTCAACCTCTACGTCGGGTTCGAGATCTTCCTCGCCGCGAGCTACGTGCTCCTCACGCTCGGCGGCACGGGCGAGCGCATCCGGGCGGGGTCGATCTACGTCGTCGTGGCGCTGCTGTCGTCCATCGTGTTCCTCGTCGCGATCGCGCTGACCTACGCGGCGACGGGCACGGTGAACCTCGCCCAGCTCTCCGAGCGCTACGCGGAGATCGACCCGGGCATGGCGCTGACCATCCAGCTCCTGCTGCTGCTCGCGTTCGGCATCAAGGCGGCGATCTTCCCGCTGTCCGCGTGGCTGCCCGACTCCTACCCGACGGCGCCGGCGCCCGTCACGGCGGTGTTCGCCGGCCTGCTCACCAAGGTGGGCGTCTACGCGATCATCCGCACGCAGACGCTGCTGTTCCCCGAGGACAGCGTGGTCGACGACGTGCTCATGTGGCTCGCGCTGCTCACGATGGTCGTCGGGATCCTCGGCGCCGTCGCGCAGAACGACATCAAGCGACTCCTGTCGTTCACGCTCGTCAGCCACATCGGCTACATGATCTTCGGCATCGCGCTCGCGTCCGAGCCGGGCATGGCGGCCGCCATCTTCTACGTCGTGCACCACATCACCGTCCAGACGACGCTGTTCCTCGTCGTCGGCCTCGTGGAACGCCGCGGTGGCTCGACGTCGCTCGACCGGCTCGGCGGGCTCGCCAGGCTCGCGCCGGGGCTGGCCATCCTGTTCTTCATCCCGGCGATGAACCTCGCCGGGATCCCGCCCCTGTCGGGCTTCCTCGGCAAGGTGGGCCTGCTGGAGGAGGGCGTGGCGCAGGGCACGCCGCTCACGTGGGCGCTCGTCGTCGGGTCCGTCGTCACGTCGCTGCTCACGCTCTACGCGATCGTCAAGGCGTGGAACAAGGCGTTCTGGCAGACGGCGCCCGTCGAGATCCCCGCGGACGCGCGCCTCCCGCGCGGCATGGTCGGGCCCGCGACGGCGCTCGTCGCGTTCGGCCTCGCGCTCACCGTGGTGGCCGGCCCGCTCTACTCGTACACCGAGCGCGCCGCCGCGACGCTGCTCGACGGCCACACGTACGTCGACGCCGTGTTCCCGGGCGACTCCGACCGCGGGCAGGGCGAGTCGAACGAGGTCGCGACCGGCGAGACGGACACGGAGCCCGCCACGACGACCGGGGGTGGGGACGGATGAGCCTGCACCGCCGCCGTCGCGCGCTCGCCTCCGGCTGGTTCGCGCGCGTCACCACGCAGTGGCGCACGATCCTGTGGCTGACGGTCGTCTGGGTCATGCTCTGGGGCGACCTGTCGTGGGGCAACGTCCTCGCGGGCGTCATCCTCGGCTTCGCCGTCATCACGTTCTTCCCGCTGCCGTCGATCGCGGCGCGCGGGAAGCTCCGGCCGTGGCCGTTCGCCGTGCTCGTGGGGCGCTTCGTCGCCGACCTCGTCGTCGCGTCGTTCCAGGTGAGCCTCCTCGCCCTCACGCCGCGCCACACGCCGCGCGGCGCCGTCGTGGGTGTGCGCCTGCGCAACCCGTCGGACATCTACCTGACGATCACCGCCGAGCTCTCCTCGCTCGTGCCCGGGTCGATCGTCGTCGAGGCCCACCGCCTCACGGGGATGCTCTACCTGCACGTGCTCGACGTCGAGGCCGCGGGCGGGGTGGAGAAGGTCCGCCAGGACACGCTCGCGCTGGAGGCGCGCGTCTTGCACGCCTTCGCGTCGAACGAGGACCTGCGGGCCGCCGGGCTGTACCGGGAGCCGTCCGCGCGAGAGGTGGCCGAGGCATGAGCGACACCGTGTACCTCGTCGTCGTGATCGCGGCCGCCGCGCTGCTCGCCGTCGGCGCGAGCCTCGCGATCGTCCGCGCCGAGCGTGGCCCGTCGATGCTCGACCGCACCATCGCGCTCGACGTCTTCACGACCACGCTCGTCGGCGCGATCGCGCTCGAGGCCGCGTTCTCGCGGCGCACGGACACCATCCCGATCCTCGTCGTGCTGTCGCTCGTCGGGTTCGTGGGCTCGGTGACGATCGCACGGTTCGCGTCCGTCGAGCCCGAGGACGAGGGCCGCATCCGCACGGCCGACGAGGTCGCGGCGGAGGACGCCGCGCGCCGCGAGGCCGAGGAGGCCGACCGCGACTCCGCCGTGGACCCCGAGCACCACGGCGGGGCACCCGAGGGGGAGGTCCGCTGATGGATCCGACGACCGCGTTCTGGGACACCGTGGCCGACGTCGTCTCGGCCGTCTTCCTGCTGTGCGGTGCCTTCCTCGCGTTCGCCGCGGGCGTCGGCGTCGTGCGCTTCCCCGACCTCCTCGCGCGCATGCACGCGGCCACGAAGCCGCAGGTGCTGGGGCTCATCCTCGTGCTCGCGGGGCTGAGCCTGCGGCTGCGCTCGTGGGGCGCCGTCGCGACGCTCTTCCTCGTCGTGATCTTCCAGCTCCTCACGTCGCCCGTCGCGGCGCACATGGTCGGCCGTGCCGGGTACCGGACCGGCAAGGTACGCACCGACCTGCTCGTCGTCGACGAGCTCACGCGCGACCAGGACGCGGCCGAGCGCGAGGACGTCGGCGAGCACGAGGGCGCCCGGGGTGCCGACCGGCCGGCGCCCGGCGAGGGGGCCGAGCCCGCAGCCCCGGGCGACGTGGACCTCGCGGACACCGCCGACACGGCCGCCGGCGACGTCGGTCCCTCGGGTTCCGAGACCTCGGAGCGCTGAGCCGCCCGGTCGGAACGCGCCGCACCGGCGGCGGGCTCTCCCGAGCGGCAGACGCCGCTGCTCCGCGCGCGGGCCGTGAGCACGGCTGGTAGACCGGCAGCATGGCCGACGCCCCCACGCCCGCCCCGCCGCAGCCGGAGTCGCGCAACCCGCGGGTCGCCCGGCCGGAGGACGGCGGCGAGAGCACCGTCACCGTCATCGTCGCGTTCCTCGCGAACGCGCTCGTCGCCGGGGCGAAGACCGTCGCCGCGACGATCACCGGGTCGGCGTCGATGCTCGCCGAGGCCGTGCACTCGTGGGCGGACACCGGCAACGAGATCTTCCTGCTCGTCGCCGACAAGCGCTCGCGGCGGCCCGCCGACGCCGAGCACCCGCTCGGGTTCGGCCGCGAGGCGTACGTGTGGTCGATGTTCGCGGCGATCGGGCTGTTCGCCGTCGGCGCGGGGGTGTCCATCACGCACGGCATCCAGGAGCTCGTGCACCCCGAGCCGGCGGACAGCTACGGCGTCGCCTACGCCGTCCTGGCGCTCGCGTTCGTCCTGGAGGGCGTGTCGTTCCTCCGGGCCCGACGCCAGGCGCGCGACGAGGCGCGGGCCGCGGACCGGGACACGCTGCACCACGTCCTCGTGACCTCCGACCCCACGCTGCGCGCCGTCTACGCGGAGGACGCCGCCGCGCTGGTCGGCCTCGTCGTCGCGTTCGGCGGAGTGCTCGCGCACCAGCTCACGGGGTCGCCCGTCCCGGACGCGATCGGGTCGATCGTCGTCGGCGTCGTGCTCGCGGTGGTGTCCGTCGTGCTCATCGACCGCAACCGCCGGTTCCTCGTGGGCGAGGCCGCGATGCCCGCGACGCGCGCCGCCGTCCTGGAGGGCATCCGGGACCTGCCCGAGGTCGAGCGCGTGACGTACCTGCGCCTCGAGTACGTGGGCCCGCGCGCGCTGTACCTCGTGGCGAGCGTGGACCTGCGGGGCGACGAGTCGGAGACGTCGGTCGCACGACGGCTCGACGAGCTCGAGCGCCGCGTGACGTCCGTGCCGCTCATCGCCGGCGCGGTGTTCACGGTCTCGGCGCCCGAGGAGCCGTCGATCGCCTGACCCCTTCGGCGGGAAGGGGACCGCGGGCAGAACGGACGAAGCGGTACACATCCACGGCCAGGCTGGGTAGGGTCGAGCGATGGCCACCCAGCGCACGCCCCGGCACCGGGCCGGAGCGCCCGCGGAGGTGCCCCGGTCGCGACCGGCACCCGGGACCTCGCGGGCCGCGCGTCCGTCGTCCGCGGCTCCGGCGTCCGGGGCGGTCCGACGGCGGGGCGGCCCGTTCGCGCGCCACCTGCGGTCCGGGCCGCGGGTCGCCGTGACGTCGGGGGTCGCCGCGGCGCTGCTGCTCGGCCCGCCGCTGGGCGTCACGGTCGCGACGGCGACCGGCGAGCTCCGGCCGGAGCACGTCGGCCCGCTCGGACCGGTGGTCGCGGCGCTGCCGTGGCAGGGGACCGACCCGGAGTCCTGGCTCGACGGCCGGGACCCGCGCGACGACCACTCGTCACGGACGCTGGCCGACGGTCGCTCGGCGGACGACCTGGAGGACTCGCCGGGCACTCCGGCGGCGCAGGCCGCGCCGGGCACCCCGCCGGAGGGCGCCGCGCAGAGCGAGCCGGGCGGGGCCGACGCCGACGAGGAGCCGGCCCCGGCGCCGTCGGGCACGCCGGACCCGGCGGCGGGCGACGCGCAGGTCGACCCGGCGCCGTCGGGCGAGGTCACGGACCCCGCGCCGAGCGTGACGCCGGCCCCCGCCCCGGCGTCCGCTGCTGCGGTCCCGGCCGGGCCGGGCGCGATCTCCGCGGAGGGCGCGGCCGTCGTCGAGCGGACCAACGCGGAGCGCGCCGCGGCGGGCTGCGGCCCGCTCGTCGTCGACGAGCGGCTCACGGCCGCGGCGCAGCTCCACAGCGAGGACATGCTCGCCCAGGGCTACTTCGACCACACGAGCCTCGACGGGCGCTCGCCCTGGGACAGGGCGAAGGCCCAGGGCTATGCCAACCCCGGCGCCGAGAACATCGCGAAGGGGCAGGCGACGGCCGAGGACGTGGTGCGCGCGTGGATGGACTCGCCCGGCCACCGGGCGAACATCCTCAACTGCGACCTGCGCGAGATCGGCGTCGGGCACGCAGACCGGGTGTGGACACAGCTCTTCGGCTGGGGCTGAGGGCGCGGCGCGGCCGACCCGCCGGGCTCAGAGGAGCGACGGCTCCCCGGCCGCGCGCGCCTCCCGGTCGAGCAGGCTGCGCTTGACCTCGAGGCCGTAGCGGAACCCGCCGAGGCTGCCGTCCGTGCGCAGCACGCGGTGGCACGGCACGAACAGCGCGGCGGCGTTCATCGCGCACGCGCCCGCCGCGGCGCGCACGGCAGCGGGCCGTCCCGACAGCTCGGCGTACCGCGTGTAGGTCACCGGGTCGCCCGGTTCGACCGTGCGCAGCACGTCCCACGCGTGCGCGCGGTAGGGGCCCGAGACCTGGCGCACGGGGACGGCGTCGATCGCGTGCACGTCGCCCGCGTAGTACGCCCGGACGGCGGCGACGGCCGGGACGACGGCGGGTGCGTCGTCGGGCGCGGGCGAGACGTCCGCGGGGCGCAGGTCGGGGTGGACGAGCGCGACGAGCGCCGCGGGCTCGGCGGTCCAGCCGGAGGCGAGGACCGTGCCGTCGGGGTCGACGACGACCGTGAACGGGCCGTCGGGCGTCTCGACGGTCGTGGTGACGGCGGTGGTCGCCGTCGCGGGGGCGGTCGGTGCGGTGGTCATGGGGTCTCCATCGTGGGGGTGGTCGAGGGTCGAGGGGCCGCGGCACGCCACAGGTGCATCGCGGCGTACGAGCGCCACGGCGCCCAGCGCTCCGCGTGCGCGGCGAGCGCACGACGCTCGTCGGGCAGGCCGAGCGCCGCGGCGCCCGCGCGGAGGGCGAGGTCGCCGTCGAGCAGGACGTCGGGGTCGTGCAGGACGCGCATGGCGACGTACCCGGACGTCCAGGGGCCGACGCCGGGCATCGCCTCGAGCGCCCCGCGCTGGGCCGCCGGGTCGTCGGCGGACGAGAGCGCGAGCGACCCGTCGGCGAGCGCGCGCGCGACCCCGAGGATCGCGGCCGTGCGGCGCGCGGGCCCGCGCACGTGGTCGGCGCCGCCCTCGGCGAGCTGCGCGGGCGTCGGGAAGAGGCGGGTCGGCCCGAACCGGGACGCGAACGGCGTGCCGAGCGCGACGGCGAGCCGCGAGAGGTGCGTGCGCGCGGCGGCGACGGAGATCTGTTGTCCCACGAGCGCGCGGACGACGATCTCCGTCGCGTCCACCGCGCCCGGGACCCGGATACCGGGCACGGCGCGCACCGACGCGGCGAGCGCCGGGTCGGCCGCGAGGGCGGCGTCCACGGCCGCGGGGTCCGCGTCGAGGTCGAACAGGCGGCGGACCCGGGCGATCGCCGCGGGCAGGTCGGCCACGGACGTGAGCTCGAGCTCGACGTGGAACCGCGCCGTGCCGCGGGCGCGCCCCGGCGGCGGGCCGTACGTCGCGCGGAACGCTCCCGGGCCGTGCGGGAGCGCGAGCGTGCGCGCGTACGAGAGGACGGGCCCGGCGAGGTCCGCGACCTCGACGCCGTCGACGGCGCGCGCCGCGAGGAACGCGAACACGCCGCGTGCGTCGAAGGGCTCGCGCAGGGGGAGCGTGAGGTCGAGCACGGCGGTGGTGCCGCCGTCGTCTCCGACGGCGCCCGGGCCGTCGGGAACATGCCCGCCCGAGCCTCTGCGGGGAGGGGCCGGGCGGTCGCGCCGCGCCCGACGGCGCAGCTCGCCCGGCGTCGTGTCGAAGACCTCGGTGATCGTGTCGTTGAACTGCCGGACGCTGCCGAAGCCCGCGGCGAACGCGACGTCGGCGAGGCGGAGGTCGGTGCCCGTGAGCAGGGCGCGCGCGGTCTGGGCGCGCAGCGCGCGGGCGAGCGCGACCGGGCCGGCGCCCAGCTCCGCGACGAGGACGCGGTGCACGTGCCGGGGCGAGTACCCGAGGTGGGCGGCGAGGCCGTCGACGCCCTCGCGGTCCACGACGCCGTCGGCGACGAGCCGCATCGCGCGGGCGGAGAGGTCGTGCCCGAGGTCCCAGGTCGGCGTGCCGGGCACGGCCTCGGGGAGGCAGCGCTTGCACGCGCGGTAGCCGGCCTCGTGCGCGGCCGCGGACGTGAGGTAGAACGTGACGTTCTCCGGCTTGGGCGTGCGCGCAGGGCACGACGGGCGGCAGTAGATGCCCGTGCTGCTCACCGCGGTGATGAACTGTCCGTCGAACCGCCGGTCGCGCGACGCGATGGCGCGGTAGCGCTCCGCGAACACGGGGTCCGTCGTCGCGCGGGGAGTCGCGAGGGTCGTCGTCATGACTCGATCCTCACCCGCGGGGCGACCCCTTGGCTAGCGGGATTCGGACACGACGGTGGGGGCGTCGTCGGGCAGGGCGCGCCGCAGCAGGGGCTTGTTCACGCGCTCGGTGAAGAAGTCGATGAGCGGGCCGGCGAAGAACGCCGTCATGACCGTCCCCACGCCCACGGGGCCGCCCAGCGCGATCGCGAGGCCGACGAACGCGAGGTCCTGGACCACCCGGACGACGCGGTACCGCGCATGCGTACGGTCGACGACGATCGGGGCGATCGCGTCGTACGGCGCCGTCCCGACGCCCGCCGTCATGTACGCGGACGCACCCGCGGTGAACAGGACGATCCCCACGACGAAGAGCGCGGTCTGCAGGAGGCGGCTCGGCGGGTCCGGGACGAGCGGGGCGAGGAGCGCGGAGAACCACTGGACGAAGAACCCCGTCATGACCATGTTGATGATCGTGCCGACCCCGATGTACCGGCGTCCCCACACCACGACGGGGACGAGGAGCACGGCGTTGATCGCGAGCTGGTAGACGCCCAGGTCGACACCGAGCAGGGTGCTCGCGCCGATGTTCGCCGCGGTGAAGGGGTCCACGCCGACGTGCGCGGACAGCAGCACCGCCGAGCCGAGCCCGAGGACCGCGACCCCGAGGAGCGCCCACACGGCACGCAGGACCACGTGGGAGGGGCGGGACCGCGGCGCGCTCGTCACACGCTGACGCTAGGGGAGCGGTCGGGCGGGCGCGACCGGGCCGTCAGACCCGGGCGTCGAGCCAGTCGAGGACCTCTCGCAGGTAGGTCGACCGGGCGGGCTCGGGGGAGAGGGCGAGGTCGTGCGCGCCGCCCTCGACCGCGACGACCGTGACGTCGTCGCCCAGCCGCTCGGCGCGCGTCGTGATCTGCCCGACGTCGAGCACGCTGTCGGTCGTGAGCAGCGCGTCGTGCCAGCCGGACGCCGGGCCGCTGCGCGCGGACGCGAGCACGAGGACCGGGCAGTCGACGTGCAGGCCCCGCGCGACGCGCGCGTGCCCGCGCCGCACCGCCCGCAGGAACCCCGCTCGTACGGGAAAGCCCTCGATCGGCTTCCAGGCGAGGTCGAAGTCCCACTCGCCGCCCGTGCTCGCGTGCAGGGCCTCCGCCCAGTGCGGGTCGAGCCCGCCCACGACGAGCCGCGGCGCGACCCGGCCGACGACGTCGACCACCCACGTCACCGGTCCGCGGAACACCCACGGCCGGTTGAGGTCGAACCACGGGCTGTTGAGCACGAGCGCCGCGAGCCGCCCGGGACGCGCGTCGGCCCACAGGCTCGCGACGAGACCGCCCGTCGAGTGGCCCAGCACGACGAGCCGCTCGTGCCCCTCCGCGCGGATCGCGCGCGCGGCCGCGTCGAGGTCGTGGGCGTAGACGGCGAGGTCGGTGACGAAGTTCGGGTCGTCGTCGGGCCGCGACGGCGCCCCCGTGCCGCGGCCGATCGAGCGCCCGTAGCCCCGCAGGTCGAGCGCGTAGAACCGGTACCCGCGCGCCTCGACCGCCTCGGCGACGTGGGTCTGGAAGAAGTAGTCGATGAACCCGTGCACGTACAGCACCGCGGGCCGGTCGCCCGAGGGCGCCGCGACCTCGCGCCGCACCAGGGTCGCGACCGCGCCGTCCGGCAGGTCGAGGTCGCGCGCGACCCAGTCCCCGCCCAGCACGTCCGTGCGCCACTCCGGCGTCCGCGTCTCGGCCATCCGCTTCTCCCGTCCTCGCCCCACCACGTGTCTGCAGATTCTCGCCTCCCGGCGCGATCCCGCGGCGACAACGCGCGGGTGGGAGGTAGCGTGACGCGGATGACGAGCGAGATCCTCGCCCGCGTCGACGACGGCGTCGGGCACCTCACCCTGGACCGCCCCCGCGCGCTCAACGCGCTCGGCTACGCCATGCTCGGCGAGATCGCCGACGTGCTGGAGGAGTGGCGGGTCGACCCGACCGTGCGCCTCGTGCTGCTCGACGGTGCGGGCGACCGCGGCCTGTGCGCGGGCGGCGACGTCCGGGAGCTGCGCGCGTCGATCGTGGCCGGGAAGCAGGCCGAGGCGCGCCGCTACTTCCGGCGCGAGTACGCGGTCGACGCCGCGCTCGCGGAGCTGCCCACGCCCGTCGTGACGATCATGGACGGCATCACCATGGGCGGTGGGGTCGGCCTCGGCGCGCACGCGCCGGTCCGCGTCGTGACCGAGCGTTCGCGCGTCGCCATGCCGGAGACGCGGATCGGCTTCACGCCCGACGTCGGCGGCTCCTGGCTCCTGGGCCGCGCGCCCGGGCGGCTCGGGGAGCTGCTCGCGCTCGGCGCCGTGACGATGGACGCCGCCGACGCGATCTTCGCCGGGCTCGCCGACCACTACGTGCCGAGCGAGCGGCTGCCCGTGCTCGCCGCCGACCTCGCCGCGCTCGCGACCGCGGGGGTCGACCCGCTCGACGTCGAGGACGTGCGGGAGGTCGTGCGCCGCCACGCCCTGCCCGCACCCGTCTCGCGGCTCGTCGCGCGCCAGGCGGCGGTCGACGCCACCTACGCGGCGGACTCCGTGCCCGAGATCGTGGCGCGCCTGCGCGCAGCGGCCCGGGACGGGGACGAGCAGGCGGGCTCCGAGGCCGACGCGCTCGAGCGGCTCTCGCCCACCGCGGTCACCGTGGCGCTCGCGGCGGTGCGCAGCGCGCGCGGGCTCCCGGACCTGCGTGCCGCGCTGGAGCAGGAGTACGGGCTCGTCTCGTGGTTCGTCGACACGCAGCCGGACCTCGTCGAGGGTGTCCGCGTGCAGGTGGTCGACAAGGACCGCGACCCGTCGTGGCGCCCGGCGACGCTCGCCGAGGTCGACCCGGGCGTCGGGGCGGAGGCGCTGGCGTACGTGCCCGCGGAGGCGCTGTGGGACGACGCCCTGAGCCCGCGCCTGGCACGCCGCGCCGTCGAGGCCGTGGTCCGCCGGTTCGGCGAGGACGAGCCGACGCCCGACGAGCTCGCGGAGGCGAGCGACGACCTCATGGTCGAGCTCGTCGAGCGGCACGACGACGGCGGCACGGTCGTGCACCTCGCGGACTCGTGCGGGGAGCACTTCCTCGACGGGTACTGGCCCGCGGTGCGGTTCGACGCCGTGGGCGACGTCGTCGAGGTCACCGTCGAGTCCTGACGCGACCACGCCGTACGAGCCGACGACGCACGACGGCCCGCCCCGGGCTCCCGGGGCGGGCCGTCGATGCGTGGTGCTGCGAGTCACCCACCTCGCACGGCGCGTGCCGCGCGAGGCGTCGCTCGCGTCACTCGGGCGGCGGGCGCAGACGCGTGGCGTCGTCGATCTCGTCGTCCGGACCGGCGGACCCGTCCGGCCCCGGGGTGCCCGGCTGCGGCGGGAGCGGCTGGGTCGGGGCGGGCTGCTGGTACGGCGGCAGCGGCTGGGTCGCGCCCGGCGGGACGGGCGGCTGCGCGGGGAGCGGCGTCGTCGGCGACGACTGCGGGTGCGGCGCGCCGGGAGGGGCGTACGGGGCCGCGCCGGGGTAGCCGCCCTGCGGCTGCGGCGGGGCCGGCGGCTGGGCGCCGTACTGGCCCGGCGCCGGGGGCTGCGCCCCGTAGCCCTGCGGCGCGCCCGGCTGGCCGGGGTAGGCGCCCGGCTGCTGACCCGGCTGGCCGGGGTAGGCGCCCGGCTGCTGACCCGGCTGACCCGGGTACGCGCCCGGCTGCTGACCCGGGTATGCGCCCGGCTGCTGACCCGGGTAGGCGCCGGGCTGCTGGCCGGGGTAGCCGCCCGGCTGGCCGGGGTACTGGCCCTGGGGCTGGCCGGGGTGCTGGCCGGGCTGACCCGGTGCCGGGTAGGCGCCGGGCTGACCCGGGTAGCCGCCCTGCTGGAAGCCGGCCGCCTGGCCGTCCTGCGCACCCGGCTTGGAGCGGAGCACGAGCCACAGCACGAGGCCGATGATGCCGAGCAGCACGACGCCGCCGATGACGAACCAGAGCCAGGCCAGGGAACCGGAGTCCGAGGCGTCGCCCGCGCTGTCGCCGCCGTCGGGCGCGGTGGCGCCGTCGGAGTCTTCGGTCGCCTCGTCCGAGCCCTCGTCGCCCGACCCTGCCGCGCCGCCCGCGACGGCCGAGCCGCGCGCCGTCATCTCGTTGACCTCGCCGACGACGGGCGTCCAGATCACCGTGTTGCCGTCGATCTCGCCGTTGGACTCGGCGACCTCACCGGGGAACGTGATGGAGATCTTGATGTCGAGGCTGTCCATCATCTGCTGCGTCAGCTCGTCGCTCGTCGCGTCACCCGTGTCGGGGTTGAACTCCTCGCCGGTCATGTCCATCGACCCGCTCACGACGTACTCGTCACCCTCGCGCGTGACCGAGATCGAGTCGGCCCCGGCGGACGAGAGCTGTGAGATGGGCTGGTCCGCGTACGTGATCTTGGTGCCCGTGTACCCGTCCTGGGCGTACGGCTCCTGGGTCGCGCCCTCCGGGAGCTCGGACTCCATCTCGGAGCCCATCTGGTCCCACAGCTCCTGCGGGTCCGACCCCATCGACGTGGCGAGCTCGTCGCTGAACGCCATGACGACGCTGCCGTCGAACGTGTCGTCCTCGTTGAGGGTGAGGGCCATGTCCATCCTCATGCACCCCGCGAGGAACAGTGCGAGGGTGGCGAAGAGGGCAGCGAGGCCGAGTCGTCTGCGCAAGGGTGAGGAGTTCACCCGCCCAGCATGTCGCGGATCGCCGCCCGAGGCGAGGGTCGATGCCGATTTGAGACGGAATGCGGCCGGGAGTTCATCCGCGCCGGGCGACGGGTGACGGGGAGGTCAGGCGCGAGGCTGACGAAATAAGTTGAGCGGAATACACTCAACTTCGGAGTCGTTCCACTGGTCAGACCACCTTTCGAGCACCACACCGGAGCACCTATGGAAACGAAGTTCACCACGATGTCGCAGCAGGCGATCGGCGAGGCGATCCAGACCGCGTCGGCCGCCGGCAACCCGCAGCTCGAGCCCACCCACCTCCTCGCCGCGCTGCTCACGCAGGAGGGCGGGGTCGCCGTCGGGCTGCTCGACGCCGTCGGCGCGGACAAGCAGGCCGTCGGCCAGAAGGTCCGTGCCGCGCTCGTCGCGCTGCCCACCGCGAGCGGGTCCGCCGTCGCGCAGCCGACGCCGTCGCGCGCCACGTCGACGGCGCTCGACAACGCCTCGATGGAGGCGCAGGCCCTCGGCGACGAGTACGTCTCCACCGAGCACCTGCTGCTCGGCATCGCCGCGGGCTCGTCGCAGGCCGCGACGATCCTGCAGCAGGCCGGCGCGACAGCCGACGCGCTGCGGTCGGCGCTGCCTGCCGTGCGCGGGAGCGCGCGCGTCACTAGCCCCAACCCCGAGGGCACGTACAAGGCCCTCGAGCAGTACGGGACCGACCTCACGGCCGCGGCCGCCGAGGGCAAGCTCGACCCCGTGATCGGCCGCGACTCCGAGATCCGGCGCGTCGTGCAGGTGCTGAGCCGCCGCACCAAGAACAACCCTGTCCTCATCGGCGAACCCGGCGTCGGCAAGACGGCCGTCGTCGAGGGCCTCGCGCAGCGCATCGTCGCGGGCGACGTCCCGACGTCGCTCCAGGGCAAGCGGCTCGTCTCGCTCGACCTCGCGAGCATGGTCGCGGGCGCGAAGTACCGCGGCGAGTTCGAGGAGCGCCTCAAGGCCGTCCTGGAGGAGATCCGGTCCTCCGACGGCGAGGTCGTCACGTTCATCGACGAGCTGCACACGGTCGTCGGGGCGGGGGCGGGCGGCGAGGGAGCGATGGATGCCGGCAACATGCTCAAGCCCATGCTCGCGCGCGGCGAGCTGCGCCTCGTCGGCGCGACCACGCTCGACGAGTACCGCGAGTACATCGAGAAGGACCCGGCGCTGGAGCGCCGCTTCCAGCAGGTGTTCGTCGGCGAGCCCTCCGTCGAGGACACGGTCGCGATCCTGCGCGGCCTCAAGGAGCGGTACGAGGCGCACCACAAGGTGACGATCGCCGACTCGGCGCTCGTCGCTGCGGCGTCGCTCTCCGACCGGTACATCACCGGCCGCCAGCTCCCGGACAAGGCGATCGACCTCGTCGACGAGGCGGCGTCGCGCCTGCGCATGGAGCTCGACTCCTCGCCCATCGAGATCGACGAGCTGCAGCGCGCGGTGACGCGCCTGGAGATGGAGGAAGTCGTGCTCTCCGAGTCGACCGACCCCGCGTCGCTCGAGCGGCTCGAGAAGCTGCGCGCCGACCTCGCGGACCGGCGCGAGGAGCTCGCCGCGCTCACCGCGCGCTGGGAGGCCGAGAAGGCCGGCCACAACCGCGTCGGCGACCTGCGGGCGAAGCTCGACGAGCTGCGCGTCCAGGTCGAGCGCGCGATCCGCGAGGGCGACCTCGAGACGGCGGGCCGGCTCCAGTACGGCGAGATCCCGCAGCTCCAGCGAGAGCTCGACGCCGCCGAGGCCGAGGAGCAGGCGGACGACGCGTTCGCCGCGTCCGGTCCCGAGGCCGCCCCGATGATCGCCGACAAGGTGGGCGCGGACGAGATCGCGGAGGTCGTGTCCGCGTGGACCGGTATCCCCGCGGGCCGCATGCTCCAGGGCGAGAGCGAGAAGCTCCTGCACATGGAGGACGTCATCGGCGAGCGCCTCATCGGCCAGCAGGCCGCCGTCCGCTCCGTGTCCGACGCCGTCCGTCGCTCGCGCGCGGGCGTCGCCGACCCGGACCGCCCCACGGGCTCGTTCCTCTTCCTGGGCCCGACGGGCGTCGGCAAGACGGAGCTCGCCAAGTCGCTCGCGGACTTCCTGTTCGACGACGAGCGCGCCATGGTGCGCATCGACATGTCGGAGTACTCCGAGAAGCACTCGGTGGCCCGGCTCGTCGGCGCGCCCCCGGGGTACGTCGGCTACGAGGAGGGCGGCCAGCTCACCGAGGCCGTGCGGCGCCGGCCGTACTCGGTCGTGCTGCTCGACGAGGTCGAGAAGGCGCACCCGGAGGTCTTCGACATCCTGCTGCAGGTGCTCGACGACGGCCGCCTCACCGACGGCCAGGGCCGCACGGTGGACTTCCGCAACGTCATCCTCGTGCTCACGTCGAACCTCGGCTCGCAGTTCCTCGTCGACCCGATGCTCGACGACGCCGCGAAGCGCGAGGCCGTGATGAGCACGGTGCGGTCGAGCTTCAAGCCGGAGTTCCTCAACCGCCTCGACGACGTGATCGTCTTCGAGCCGCTCACGCTCGACGAGCTCGGCCGGATCGTCGACATCAGCGTCGCGCACCTCGCGAGGCGTCTCGCCGACCGGCGCATCACGCTCGACGTCACCACGGCCGCCCGCGAGTGGCTCGCGCTCGAGGGCTTCGACCCCGCCTACGGGGCGCGCCCGCTGCGCCGCCTCGTGCAGCGCGAGATCGGCGACCGCCTCGCGCGGATGCTGCTCTCGGGCGACGTCGCCGACGGCGACGTGGTGCGCGTCGACCGTGATCCCGAGGCCGAGGGCCTGACCCTCGGGACGGAGATCCTCACGGCGTGATCCTCCGGGGCCCGAGGTAGAGCCCTGGTCCGCGGGGGGGTGGTCCCTTGTGATAGAACACGGGGGTAAAACGCCCGACCCCGGGGCGGGGGCGGGGTGTTATAAAAAAAAAACAAGCCACCACAACCACACG